>CAZXIB010000087.1:0-4660 GCA_964639815.1 uncultured Thomasclavelia sp.
AGTTTATAATCCTTAACATATCCAGAGTTAATCTCTTTTTTACATTCCAGCCCTAACAAATCATACATTACGTTCATAGACAATTCTAAGACCGGTAAAAGTGAGATGAGGATTATAGATATCAATACTCTTGGTGTTCTTGGAGATTATTCTCCCCAGACCTCCAGTAGCGATAACTTTAAGTGGTATGTCAAGTTCCTTTTTAAAGCGCTCTATCATGTTTTCCACGGCGCCGACATAACCCCAGAAGACTCCGGCCTGCATAGCTGTGACAGTATTAGTCGAAATTACTGTATCGGTAGGTTTTATTTCAATTTCAGGAAGTTTAGCGGTATTGCCACTTAGGGCCTGTGACGATATTTCAATGCCCGGCATGATGCAACCACCATGATAAGTAGCTTCACTATCAATATATTGAAAGGTAGTTGCTGTTCCAAAGTCGATGATTAAGATATCTCCGCCATAGGTATAGTGAGCGCCAACTGCATCAACAATAAGGTCAGCCCCTATTGCTTTGGGGTCGTTATGCTTTACCTTGATGCCCGTCTTCATGCCCGGGCCAACTATAATAGGTTCTAGATTTAAGTATCTACGGATACTGTTAGTAAAAGAATGCATAATCTTGGGGACGACTGACGACACAATGACATCAACAATGTCTTGTGGTGCTACTCCCGCCGTTTGTAAAAAGTGCGTTATCATAAAGCCGTACTCATCAGAAGTCCGCTTAGTATAGGTCATAAGTCGATAAGAACTGACGAGCTCTTTGTCATCATATATACCAAAAGTAATATTGGTATTGCCGATATCAACTACTAGTAACATTTCTAAACCTCCATTAGCTTTTCTAATATCTTATAAGCAAGTTTTCGCTTAGACATAATTGGCATAGAATGAACTCCAGACTTATCAATGAAGGTCACAATATTAGTATCAGAGCCAAAGCCAGCGCCATCTTCAGAAATATCATTAGCCACAACTAAATCAAGGCCCTTAGTGTCGTATTTCTTTTGCGCATTGGCTATAAGGTCTTCTGTTTCCATTGCAAATCCACAGAGTTTATATGTCTTCTCTTTGCTAAGGTTCATTAATATATCTTCTGTACGCTCTAGTTCTAAGATTAAATCGCCATCGGCTTTTTTTATTTTGTGATTACTTATCTCTTTTGGCCTGTAGTCAGCAACAGCAGCGGCCATGATGATATAATCTTGACTGTTTTTGCGAGACATTATCGCCTCATACATTTCACGCGCACTCTTCGCTTCCACTGTTTCGATATCTTTATAGTTAGGCACAGACATACCTCTTACCAGTGTTACATTAGCGCCCATATTGCGAGCGGCTAAGGCTATAGCTGTTCCCATCTTGCCTGAAGAGTGATTAGTCAAGTAACGCACCGGATCAAGCGCTTCTTTAGTAGGGCCAGCACTGACTAAGACATTCTTACCTTTTAGTGGCCTATTAGGATAGGCGCAGTGATATTCAATGGCATCAATTATGTCTTCTAGCGGTGCTAGTCTTCCCTTTCCAATATCGCCACAGGCCAGTTTACCATTTCCTGGTTCTACTATATCTACACCAAACTCTTTAAGACGCTGTATATTGGCTTGAGTAATAGGTGCCTCATACATCTGAGTATTCATGGCCGGACAGATCACTTTAGGGCCACCAAAGGCTAAAAAAGTCGTTGTCAACATATCATCAGCAATACCACAAGCAACTTTCGCTATAACATTAGCAGTTGCCGGTGCAATGACAAAGATATCACCTCTTTTCGCCAGTGAGATATGTCCTATCTCGTAGTGGACATCCTTAGTAAATGTATCGACATAAGTGTCATGACATGTAAGTGATGAAAAAGTGAGTGGTGTAATAAACTCAGTAGCATTGTGCGTCATCAAGACTTCGACATCATAGTCTAGTTTCTTTAAATCGCTAACTAATTGAGCTGACTTATATGCGGCGATGCCACCGCTAACTCCCAGTAATACTGTAGGCATATTAGACCCCTTTCATTATGAATCGACTAGCCTTATAAATAGCTAAAACAACGATAACAGCAACTATCGCTTCGATTAGACCGTTTATAGATATAATGGTTAGGATTGCACCAAAGACAGCATCTATGTCGATACCAAGGGCTTGTGCATAGGTCTCAGCGAAAAAGATATATGCCAGCATCATAACCAATATAGTATTACATGCAAGTGAGGCGAAAAACGAAGATATCATTACTGACAAATTATCGTCCAATTTCTTTTTTAAGTGTTCATATATAAAGCCACTGCTATAGCCCACAAGAATCCGCGGCCCAAAGGCAATAACTATACTCATGGCATTACCACTAATCGAACCTAGAGTAAAAAACGGCGAAAAGAGAAAGGAAGTGAGATTAGGATTGAAGGTACTTCGCAAAAGCGAACAGGCTCCAAAGACAAAACCTACAACAGCCCCCTCCTTTTTACCTAAGATAATGCCGGCTAGGATTGCTGGTATGTGCAAGGTAGTTGCATTGATGATACCTAAGGGAATAAAACCTAAAAATGGCACTACTGAGATAACTATCTCAATCACCACAAACAAGGTCAAATACGTAAAACGACGCGTCTTACTAGACATATACCTCCTTACTGTCGTTCTAAGTGATACGACGTGTGAGACAAAAGAGTGTTGAGCTTCTAGGCCGTGTCATCATGGGTATGACCGACCTCCACTCATCATCTTTGACCGCCCTATAATAACATTTATCGTATAATGTAGTCATGCGATACGCTGATATCAATAGACTAATTGCCGATGATAGACCTCTAGCTGATAGGATGCGACCAGAAACCTTAGAAGACTTTATAGGCCAAAGTCATCTTCTAAAAAAAGGGAACTTATTTGAGCAGATGATAAGCAATGACAATGTACCCTCGCTCATCTTGTGGGGGCCACCAGGTGTTGGTAAGACTACGCTCGCTCGAATCATCGCCAACAGTACCAAAGCCTACTTCTGTACCTTTTCAGCAGTGACTAGTGGCATCAAGGATATAAAAGAAGTCATGAAGCAAGCCGAGACAAGACGTCGCCTTGAACAAAAGACCATTGTCTTTGTCGATGAGATTCATCGCTTCAACAAAGCCCAACAAGATGCCTTTCTACCCTATGTCGAAGATGGTAGCATCACTCTTATCGGTGCTACAACCGAAAACCCCTCTTTTGAAGTCAACAGTGCGCTTTTATCTAGGTGTAAGGTCTTTGTCTTACACGCTCTAACCGACCAGGATATCTTAAAGATAATAGATAATGCCCTAACTAAAGATAAGGGTTTTGGCAAACTAGCAATCCATATATCCGATGACAATAAAAAAGCCATTGCCCACTTTTCGGCTGGCGATAGTAGATTCGCCTTAAATACGCTAGAGATGCTTGTATATAATGCCCGCAGTGAAGAGAATGGCATCCATATCGATGAAGAACTGATAAAACAGTGTCTTGAAAGACGGACATTACTCTATGATAAGAAAGGTGAAGAGCACTACAACATCATCAGTGCCCTACACAAATCCATGCGCAATAGCGATGTCGATGCAGCTATATATTGGCTGGCGAGAATGTTAGAAGGTGGCGAAGACCCCTTATACATCGCTAGGCGCATAGTTCGCTTTGCCTCAGAGGACATCGGTATGGCTGATAGTAGAGCTTTAGAAATTTGTGTCGCCGCCTATGACGCTTGTCATTACTTAGGTATGCCCGAGTGCAATGTCCACTTAACCCATGCCGTTACATACTGTGCTTTAGCACCAAAGTCTAATGCGATAGAGATGGCGTACTTAGCCGCCAAAAAAGATGCCCTTGATACAATAAGTGAGCCTGTGCCATTGCATATCCGCAATGCCCCTACACGCCTCATGAAAGACCTTGGTTATGGTAAGGGCTATGAGTATAGCCATGACTATGAGTATCATATGACCGCCATGGACTGTCTGCCAGAGAACTTGCAAGGTCATAATTACTACAAACCGTCAAATCAAGGCTCAGAAATAAAAGTCATAAAGCGGCTAGAACAGATAAAGGCAATCAAAGAGCAGTTAAAAAAAGCCGAAGGCAAGTAGTGATTACAAGTTATCGGCCCTTGTTTACTGCAGTTAATCCTTAGTGAATTCAATGGTAGCGGCTATAGCTCGCTTCCATCGCTCATGACCATCCTGCATAGCACTGGTGTTGTGACTGGGGGAAAATGATGTCTCTTTGACTTCGCTAAAGTCATCATAACTATAATACCCAATACCAAGACCTGCTAACCTTGCAGCACCTAAAGCCGTCGCTTCAAGGTTTTCTTGTCGCTTGACTTCAATATTGGCGATATCACTTTGAATCTGTAATAATAAGTTATTAGCACTGGCTCCGCCATCAACCCGCAAACTAGAAAACTTCATTCCCGTCTCTTCTTCCATGACCAAAAGTAAGTCATATACCTGATAGGCCATTGCCTCTAAAGCAGCTCTAGCGATGTGGGCTTTTGAAGTAGCGCGCGTTAAACCGAAGATAGTTCCACGACTTTCTTCATTCCAATAAGGAGCACCAAGACCTGTAAGGGCCGGTACGATGATAACGCCACCTGCATCCTCAACCAATCTCGCAAGCTTCTCGCTGCTTGGGGCATCATCGATAATAC
>CAZXIB010000088.1:0-4657 GCA_964639815.1 uncultured Thomasclavelia sp.
TGGAGCAGGTGACGGGAGTCGAACCCGCCTCTCTGCCTTGGGAAGGCCGCGTTCTACCGATGAACTACACCTGCATGTAACTGATTATAACGCCATTATTCTCAAAGATAAATGGCTTTTACCTTTGGCCACTGATTGATATAAGCCAAGGTCTTTTCATCAAGCATCTCGACATTACCGCTTTCGCGTACCTGTGAAGAGCTGACAGATATTTCTGGGGCATCTAAAATGACGGCCTTATCATAGATGGGTGAAGCTTTGACATCGATGCCATCACGGGGATAGACAATGGGCTTGGCTATTTCTAGTATCTCTTCAATTCTGTCCCATTTGTGTAGGTTTACAAAGTTATCGGCGCCCATTAGTAAACCTAAGTCACCTTTCTTTCGCTTAAATTTCACCAAGATATCGATGGTTTTTGGAGCCTGTCCCGACTCACTATAGAGAAAGAACTCGCTTTCGCTAACTCGTAGGTCTTTTTCGCCTGATATAGTTGCGTTGATGATGTAGTAGCGGATATAAAAGTCGGTGAGTTCTTGATTTTTATAGCTCTTTGCGCTGGGGACAAAGAATACTTCAGCAGTTAACTCATCTCTTACATATTTGGCGATTTCTAAGTGAGCTTTGGTGATAGGGTCAAAGCTACCACCAAAGATAACCCGTAACTTACTCATCAAGACAATCAATGGCCTCTAGTATACGATTGAGGTCATCATCATCAGTATAACTTATGGCAATCTTGTGTTTTGTCACTTCAACCTTAGTGTTTAGCTTACGCTCTATGATAGTTCTGACATTTTCGAGATAAGGGTCAGGCTCTGGTTCTTCTTTCTTAGTGGGTTTTCCAGCTGTCATTTTTTCTAGTTGTCTTACTGTCAGTCCTTCCTTGGCCGCCCTTTTAGCTAGGTCTATGGCGTCCATCTCATCATCAACAGCTAATAGGGTACGGGCTTGACCATATGATAACTTACCGCTAGTTACCATATCTTTTATTTCATGAGGAAGCTTTAATAGACGCAACATATTGGTGACATGAACACGTGACTTACCAATGCGTTTAGCTAAATCTTCTTGTGTATAACCTATTTTCTTTATGAGTTGATTATAGGCCTCAGCTTCTTCAATAGCACTGAGGTCTTCTCTTTGGATATTCTCAAGTAGTGATATCTCCATCATCTGACTATCATCTATGGGTAAGATGATGGAAGGTATCACCTTTCTATCGGCTAGCTTGCTGGCTCTGAGTCTTCGCTCACCAGCAATTAATTCATATCCGCCGACAGAAGACTCCCTTACGATGATGGGCTGAAAAACACCATGTTCCCTTATGGAATCAGCTAACTCATTAAGGCTAGCTTCATCAAAGGTTTTACGGGGTTGATAGGGGTTGGGTCTAATACTTGTGATATCTAATTCTTTGACACCACTTGAGTTTCCTTCTTGTTGGATATCTTCTAAAAAGCTATCGATATCAGCGCCAAAGATGGCATCTAGTCCACGACCTAATTTCTTCTTCTTTTCTGTCATACTTATCTACTGTTTTGCAGGACCTCTTTAGTTAGCGCAACATAAGCTCTAGCGCCTTCCGAGCTCATGGCATAGTCATAAATAGACTTGCCTTGAGACGGGGCTTCTGATAGCTTGACATTGCGTGGTATATAAGTCTTATAAGCCTTTTCTTTAAAGTGGCGGGTAACTTCCTGTTGAACTTCGACGGATAGATTGGTTCTTGCATCAAACATCGTCAACAAAACCCCTTCTATCCTGAGGTCAGGGTTAAATAGCTTTTGGACAAGACGTATTGTCTGGAGCAATTGTGTGACACCTTCTAAGGCATAATATTCACACTGAACAGGTATCATGACCGAATCAGCAGCCGTTAAGGCATTGGTGTTGAGAAGACCAAGTGATGGTGGACAATCAATAATTATGTAGTCGTAGTTTCCTTTTATCTGGTCTAGTTGTTTTCTTAACAGTTTCTCTCTTCCCTTCTCTAAGGCCGACATCTCAAGATCGGCGCCTGCTAAGTCAATTGATCCCGGGATTAAATCTAGTGGCGGTTGGCGCAGTGTTGTGATGCATTCTTTGATGTCATTACCACCTAAGACACAATCATAGATTGTCAAATCATCTGATGTAACTTGGTGACCAATGCCTTGGGTCGAATTGCTCTGGGGATCGAAATCAACTAAGAGAACTCGCTTATTGAGATAAGCCAGTCCAGCAGCTAGATTGATACTGGTCGTCGTCTTTCCGACACCACCTTTTTGATTTGCGATTGCGATGATTCTTCCCATATTCATCCCACCTTATTGAATCTTATCGTCAACTTCACTTCATTCTTGAAGTTGGTTTCATTTATTGTCACATCAAGGCCACTACTCTTACAGAGCTCATAGGCCTCATATATCGTATTTACTCCAAGTTTTACCGCGTTAGATACGGGCTTAACTTTTCTGTTGTCCTTTTCCTTTAAGGCTTGCAAGTATTCTTCTGTCTTCTTGACATTATACCCGCGTCGCATGATGGTATCAAAGACTTCTTTTAGATTTTCCTCAGGCGCGTTTAATAGGGCACGTCCATGTCTTTCTGTTATCTCACCACTGGCGATGGCTTGCTTGATGTAGTCGGGTAGCTTTAGAAGACGAAGCTTATTGGCTACTGTCGATTGGTTATAGCCTAGTTCCCTGGCAATTTCCGTCTGCGTCTTCTTTTGTGTTTCCATCACCTTGAGGATGGCCATAGCCTCTTCTATCGCATTTAAGTCTGATCTTTGAGTATTTTCTACTAGCGCTAAATTAGCACTCTCAAAGTCATCCTTGTCAGCAACTATAGCTGGTATAGCCTTACGACCTAGGGACTTAAAGGCCCTAAATCTTCTTTCCCCGGCAATTATCTCATACTTACCAGAAACATAGGGCCTAACAGTGATAGGTTGAATTAGACCGTTTTCAAGAATGGAATCAGCAAGGTATTTGATGGCATCTTCATCAAATTCTAGACGAGGCTGATTGCGGTTAGGCACGATTTTTTCTATTGGTATCTCACGTATCTCTTTCATAAAGGTCTCTTTGTTATATCGCTGTAGTGGCGCGGATAGCGCACTTTTGTCTTTTCTGTCTTGGTGCCGATGGCGATGAGGCGTCTATCGCCACTGGGTAACTTGTCTTCATGGATTTCGACAGGCCCTATGCCTAGTTTCTTAAGAGCTGTTTCGGCACTAGTGAACTCATCTTGTCCTTTGCTGCCCTTTAAAGCTACAAATTTACCACCAACTTTAATTAGTGGCACACAAAGTTCACTGAGGATGTTGAGGTTCTTTACCCCACGGGCTGTGACGATGTCATAAGACTCTCTTTTTTTCTTGGCATAGTCTTCCGCCCTTTCTGCTACTACTTCTATAGCCGTTAAACCCAAGACATCTATAAGCTCTTCTAGAAAACGACATTTCTTTTTTGTAGGCTCTAGTAGCGTTGCCTCTAAGTTAGGAAAGGCGATTTTTAAAGGAATGCCCGGGAAGCCTGCGCCACTGCCGACATCGCAAAGGCTACCCTCATAGCTACAGTACTTCACCGATAATAAGGAGTCTAGAAAGTGTTTTTCTAGGATAGCACCATCTTCCGTGATGGTGGTGAGGTTAATCAGCTTACTAGCCTCTTGCAACATCTCCTTATAAGTCATGAATAAGGATAATTGCTTATCGCTTAAAGCTATACCTAGATTACTTACTGCCTCAACAAATCCTTCCAACTCCACCCGACCATTATACAACTTTTGGCCTTATGGTCATAGAGGGTGGGAGAGTAAAATAAAACTAATGTAAAAATTTATTCCATATCTATAAATGCAGTTATCTTCTAAGTTCCTAAGAAGTACGCAAAATAAAAGGCCCTGAGGCCTCAATAACCACTTGCGTAGTAGAAGATGTTTTGGTTGTTGATTTTAGTCGATTCTTTAGTAACGTACTCGACATAGTTAGGATTTAACTCATCAGTTACTAACTCTACCTTAGCTATTTCACCACTAAAGAGCTCGACGTTGTTGTAGTTGCCAGAGCTGATAAGTCCATTGCCGCTGATACCGAATGTTTCTGATGCTGCGGCATAGTCAGTATCGATGACAAATTCGATGACACTGCCATCGCTGCTGTTATAGCAACCGCCAGTGGTATCACCATCCGCCTTCTCTTCAACCTTGACAACTGGTAAGACAACACCGGTATCTAAGGTGATGTAGTATCTTGTGCCAATCTCACCATAGTAAGAACCTAAGGCAACACCGATAAACCCATCAGAGTCAACCAGAAAGCCAGTAGCCTCATCGATAGTCATGTTCGCTTGGATGTAGCGATATTGGTTAGAGGTCTTTGAAGTGATGGCTCTATAGTCCATGTAGGTCTTGGTCGAGCTGACCGAACAAACCGTGACCTCTTCACTTTTATAAACTTTTTGATAGTCTCTTAGACTTGTCAAATCTAAGCCATTAGTGACAGCTAGCTCTTCGACACTACCAGAATAGCCACTTAATACGATGCTTAATAAGAGTATAAAACTAATTACAAGCGTCTTCTTCATTCTCGTCTCCTTTGAGGGTTCGCCGCCTATTATACCATGTACTCCGCAATATGCCAAATCTTGCTAAAACGAGAACGTGGGCT
>CAZXIB010000089.1:0-4657 GCA_964639815.1 uncultured Thomasclavelia sp.
ATACAATCTTACGTGCTGTCCATAAGTACAAAGATTCTCGTGAACAATTCGAGATTAGAACTCACAAAAGAATCATCGATATCAAAAACCCAAATAGTGATACTGTCTCAGCTTTAAGAAAGTTAGACCTTCCTAGTGGTGTAGATATCGACATCAAGTTATAAGGAGGTAAGAAAGATGAAAAGTATCATTGGTCGTAAAATGGGTATGACCCAAGTTTATGCTGAAGATGGTTCAATGTATGCTGTTACCGTCGTCGAAGTCTTACCTAACGTTGTAACTCAAAAGAAAAGTAAAGAAAAAGATGGTTATGAAGCGATTCAAGTTGGTTATGAAGATAAAAAGGAAAGTCGCGTCAATAAACCACTTAAAGGAATTTATAAAAAAGCTGGTGTCGCTACTAAAGAAAACTTATATGAACTTAAAGGCGACGAAATGCTTAAATACGAAGTCGGTCAAGAAATTAAAGCTGATATCTTTACTACCGGAGATGTCGTAGACGTTATCGGAACTAGTAAAGGTAGAGGAACAGCCGGTGTCGTAAAAAGATATGGACACGCCATTGGTCCAAAAAGCCATGGTAGTGGCTATCACCGTGGAATGGGTTCATTTGCCAATAACGGTAGATGTAATAACCGCGTAATTCCAGGTAAAAAGATGTCTGGTCACATGGGTAATATAAGTGCCACCGTCTTAAATCAAAGAGTCATCAAAGTCGATGCTGAAAAGAATTACATCTTAGTTTCAGGTGGTGTACCTGGACCTAAAAAGAGCATCGTTATGATTAGAAGTGCAGTTAAGGTTAATAAAAACGTTGTGAAGATTAAACCTTTAATTGATAGAAGTCCTAAACCAAAGGTTGAAGCACCAGTTGAAGCACCTGTAACTGAAGCTCAAGTTGAGTCAGCTCCACAAGTTGAAGCGACAGCAACTAATTAATTGATAGGAGGAAACACAAATGGCAAAAACTGTTAAATTAAACACCTATAAACAAAGCGGCGAAGCTAGTTCCACTATCAATGCTAATGCTGAGGTCTTCGGTATAGAAACTAATAATGACGTCATGTTTGATGCCGTTATGGTTAGTAGAGCTAACGCTAGACAAGCTACAGCTAAAACTAAAAAAAGAGATGAAGTAGCTGGTAGCGGCAAAAAGCCTTATAGACAAAAAGGAACTGGTCGCGCTAGAGCTGGTAGTAAACGCTCCCCTATTTGGGTAGGTGGTGGAACTGTCTTTGGTCCAACTGGCGAACAATCATTCAAATTAAAACAAAACAAAAAAGAACATAACTTAGCTCTTCGTAGCGCCTTATCAACTCTTGGTAAGAAAAATATTTATGTTTTAGAAGAATTGACCATTAATGGTCAAACTAAAGAAATTATTAATTTGCTTAGTGGTTTAAAGTTAGCTGATAAGAAAGTACTTCTAGTAAGTGAAGATGATCTTGTTCTTAGAGCTAGTAAAAACTTAAATAAGGTCGTAACACGTGCCTCTAACAATATCTCGGTTTACGATTTATTAAATTGTGAAGCCCTTATATTAAATAAAGAAGCCGTAAATGACCTAAATAAACTTGCGGAGGTTAGTGAATAATGGCTAGAAAGAAAAAAGTAGATGAAGTAGTCACTGGAAGTAAAGCTACTATCAACGATTTCGATATTATTATCGAACCTCTTATTACCGAAAAAACAATGTCGTTATCGCAAGAAAAAAATAAAGCTACCTTCATCGTCAAAAAAGGTAGTAACAAAATTGCGATAAAGAAAGCTATCGAACACATCTATGGTGTTCACGTTACGGGAATTCAAACCGTTAACGTTCATTCAAAAGCAATCTCGCGTGGCTCCCGCTATAAAGGTAAGTTAGCTAGTTATAAAAAAGCCATCATTACCATCAAAGACGGAGAAGCAATCGATTTATTCAAAGAATAAATCAATGAACTTAGATATAGGAGAAAATTATGGCAATTAAATCATATAAACCTTATACCCCTTCGCGTAGAGCGATGACGACGATCTCTACCGAAGAACTTACAACCTCTACTCCTGAAAAAAGTTTGCTTGTAACCCTTAAAAAAAGCGGTGGTAGAAATAATCAAGGAGTTATTACTACCCGTCATATTGGTGGGGGAAATAAAAGAAAATACCGTATTATCGACTTTAAAAGAGATAAAGACGGAGTGGTTGGAAAAGTTGCAACTATTGAATACGATCCAAATAGAAACGCTCACATCTGTTTAATTAATTATATAGATGGAGAAAAACGTTATATCCTTCAACCTAAAGGATTAAAAGTTGGCGATAAGATCGTAAGTGGAGATGAAGTCGATGTCTTAACAGGAAATGCAATGTTATTAGGAAATATTCCTGAAGGTACTCTCGTTCATAACATCGAACTTACTCCTAAAAAAGGTGGCCAACTTTGTAGAAGCGCTGGATGTAGTGCTCAAATCCTTGGTAAAGAAGGAAAACACGTCATATTAAGACTTCAAAGTGGTGAAACTAGAAAAGTCTTAGCTACTTGTAAAGCTACGATTGGAGTCGTCGGAAATGAAGATTATAACCTTATTAATTTAGGTAAAGCTGGTAAATCTCGTTGGCTAGGAGTTAGACCTACTGTTAGAGGTAGTGCGATGAACCCAACCGATCACCCTCACGGTGGTGGTGAAGGTAAATCCCCAGTCGGTAGAGATGCACCACGTACACCATGGGGTAAAAGAGCTCTTGGTGTTAAGACCCGTAATAATAAGAAAGCTTCTAATAGATTAATTATTAGAAGAAGAGTTAAGAAGTAATAAAGGAGAAAAGAAATGTCACGTAGTTTGAAAAAAGGACCATTCGTTGATGCTAGCTTAATGAAAAAAGTCGAAGCCTTAAATGCTGCGAACAAAAAAGAAGTCATCAAAACTTGGTCTAGAAGAAGTACCATCTTCCCAGAATTTGTAGAACACACATTTGCTGTATATAACGGACATGCCTTTATTACAGTATATGTAACTGAAGATATGGTTGGTCATAAATTAGGTGAATTTAGTCCAACTAGAACTTATAAAGGACACTTCGGAAATAACGCCGAAGATAAAGCAGCTGCTAGAGCCGCTGCTAAAAAGAAATAGGAGGTAGATTATGGCTAAAAAAGTAAATAACCCTGCAGAAGTCAAAGATTCTGCAAAAAAAGTCGAAACTCCTAAAGAAGAAAGTGTCGAATCAGTAATCGATCAAGTAGTCGATAGTACGAAAGTTGTTCCTGCGACCGATAAAGATGCTAAAAAAGCTACAAAAAAGGCCGAAAAGGAAGCAAAAAAGACGCAAAAAGCCACTCAAAAAGCAAAAAAAGAAGTTAAGCAACCTCTTCGTACAGAAGCCAAAGCGAGTGTAATAACTGCTAAAGTTACTCCTCGTAAAGCTAGACTCGTTATTGATTTAGTTAGAGGAAAAGATGTAAACGAAGCTTTACAAATCTTATCCGTCACGAATAAAAGAGCTAGTAGTATCGTTTCTAAATTACTCAAATCTGCTAAAGCTAATGCCGTCAATAACTTCGGCATGGATGAAAATAACTTATACGTTGCTGAAATCCAAGCTAGCGATTCGCTTAAGATGAAAAGATATCTTCCACGTGCAAAAGGTAGCGCAAGCGGTATGTTAAAAAGATTTTCTAACATTTACGTTACGCTAAAAGTAAGAGGCTAAGGAGAAATATATGGGACAAAAAGTTAATCCAGTCGGAATGCGAATTGGCATCAACAAAAATTGGAATAGCCGTTGGTTCGCAACTAAAAAAGATTATCAAAACTTTTTAATCGAAGATATTCGTATCCGTGAATTCATCGAAAAACATGTTGATCGCCAAGCCTTCTTATCGCACATTGAAATCGAAAGAAAGAAAACTGACGAAAAACAAGCTATTACCGTCAAAATCTTTGTAGCTAGACCTGGTGTAGTCATCGGTCAAGAAGGGGCTACTATTAATGCTATTAAAACCGGTTTAGCTAAATTAACTAAAAACGACAACATCAAAATCGATGTTATCGATGTTAAACAACCAATGCTCGATGCCAAAATTGTCTCGCTTCAAATTGCTAAACAACTTGAAGAAAGAGCTAGTTTCCGTATCGTTCAAAAGAAATTATTAACTCAAGTTAGAAAAGCGGGCGCCAAAGGGTGTAAAACCGCTGTTAGTGGCCGTTTAGGTGGAGCTGAAATTGCTCGTACTGAAGGCTATAAAGAAGGAACAATTTCGATTAACACTTTAAGAAGTGATATCGATTTTGCTGTCAGTGAAGCTATGACCACCTATGGTAAACTCGGCGTTAAAGTTTGGATTTGCCGTGGTGAAGTCGAAGAAGACCCTAAAAAAGGAGAATAAATATGTTACAACCAAAAAGAGTCAAATATAGAAGACCACATATTATTTATTATGAAGGGTTATCAAAAGGTGGTAATGAACTAAATTTTGGTAATTGGGGTCTACAAGCTGTTACCGGTGATTATATTAGCGATCGTCAAATTGAATCTTGCCGTGTCGTCTTAAGTAGATATACCAAAAGACAAGGTAAAATTTGGATCCGTATCTTCCCACATTTAGCTAAAACTAAAAAGCCAGCTGAAGTTCGTATGGGTAGTGGTAAAGGTTCTCCAGAATACTGGGTAGCGG
>CAZXIB010000090.1:0-4653 GCA_964639815.1 uncultured Thomasclavelia sp.
AATTATTCCGTCATACCAATGCAGATTATTTGGATAGTGGTCACTAGTGTCCTTTCAAAAATATTTTTTAGCATGAGCATAAAAAGTGTAGACATTTATGGGGGGTGAAAATGGAAAAGTTAATCTCCCTCTATAGAATTAGCATTAAGACGCAACTGAGTTATAAGGCAAATTTTATAATTGAAATGGTTGTATGGCTTTTTTACTCTCTCATTCCGTTGCTGGCAATCAATTTATTCCTGCAATGGAATTCCTTTAGTCAGGAAACGGTTGTTATTTCTAATCTGTTATATGGTTCAATCTATATTAGTTATAACTTCGCTAGAATGATTGGTAGGGGATTTGATGATTTTCAGAGACTTATATTTACAGGTGATTTAGATATCTTCTATACACGACCATTACCAATCGTATCTCAAGTACTAAGTTATTCTTTGTTTTTAAGAAGAATTTCTGGTGTTTTGGCTGGTGTTATAGCAATTCTGAAAGCTTCAACGGCTTACGGAGCGAGCTTGATAATACTTGTGTTAATTGTGGTTATTTGCCTAACTGTAATGTATATGGGCTTATTAATGATATCTTCGTCAATAATGATAGTAACTATAAAAGGCACAATGCTGTCTAGCGTACTTGTGGATTCATCATCTAGTCTAGGATTTTATCCAATAGATATATTATCTAGTCCGGCTAAAGAGATTTTTACCTTTGTTATTCCAATTTATCCTTGTGCATATTTGCCGATAAAGATTTTTATAGAGAGTGGTGATACTCCTTATTTGATCCTTCTTTTATCTACAGTGGTATCTGTAGTCGTTATAATAATTGGAATAGTCGTATTCAATCTATTTTTAAATAAATATGAAAGCGCAAATGGATAGATAGAGGTGCCCATGATTGAAGTTAAAAACGTTACATTCGGCTACAGGAAACAAAGAGATATTTTCAATGATTTGAGTTTTGTCATCAAAGAAGGGGAGTCAGTAGGAATAATCGGTAGGAATGGCTCTGGAAAGTCTACGTTGATTAAAGTTATGCTGTCAATCATCAGGTCTAAAATAGGTAGTGTTTATTATGATGGCGTGGACATAAAAAGACATAGAAAAGAAGTAGTGAAAGATGTTGGTGTAGTTTGGGCGCAGAGGACATCATTGTGGTGGGATTTAACGGTCAAAGAGAATATCTATCAATCTGCATATCTATTTGACTTACGCAAAGACATCATCGATAAACGGCTTGATTATTATTCAAGGCAAATGCCGATTGATAAATTCTTGAATATGCCTTTAAGAAAAACAAGTTATGGACAAAGGATACTCGCGGATATCATAGCTGTGTTGGTAAGGGAACCAAAAATATTATTTTTTGATGAAGCTTTTGTTGGTTTAGATATCGATATAAAGTCTTCAATCTTCGATATTTTAAAATCATATAAGACAAACCACAAAGATTGCATTTACATAATAACTTCACATAACTTTGACGATATCACGAACCTGTGCGATAGAATCATTTGCTTAAAAAATGATAGTATCTCTGAACTATATTTAAGGGATATGCAGGAAAATCGTAAGACCGAAATAACCATAGAAAGCAAAGATCCTTTTAACTTGGATGCGCTAAAGGCGTACGACATAAAAAAGATTAATGAAAGAAAGATATCTGTAATGATTGATGGAACATTAAATAATTTCTTCGAGGATGTTGACTGGGACAATGTATCCGATGTCAATATATCAGATAGAACGCTTGACAGCATTTTAGAGAGCGATAAGAAAGGCGAGGGAAAGTAATGGGCAACTTCACGTCTGTAAGGTTAGAAATAACTTCAAAGTGCAATATCAATTGTAAATATTGTCATAATCACGACTGCGCAAATAGAGATGACGACATGTCAACCGAGGAGATAGTTAAGCTCATAATGGAATTATTTGGTTTCAGGCAAGAAAGTGCAGGGTGAAGTTTATGCCGAAATACAAACTGCCAAACCAGAATAATTGCATTTTTTCAATGGGTGAAGGTATGCTTCTGAATAAGTTTCGTTCCACATATTTTCTAAATGGTACATCTGAAGAATAGAGATTGTGCTAGAATATCGAGGAGGTTGTATGATACGCAAGATAGGGGTTTTAACTAGTGGCGGCGATTCGCCAGGAATGAATTCCGCAATAAGAGCAGTTACTAAGTGCGCCTTGGGAAATGGCATCAAGGTCATGGGAATTCGTGATGGCTATAAGGGGCTTGTCGATGGCGACATAATCGACTTTGATAAGTCCAGTGTTTCAGACATCATGAGTCGCGGTGGCACTATTCTTGGTAGTGCTCGTTTACCCAGCTTCAAAGAAGAAGCCGTCCTTGATAAGGCCTGTGCGATACTTCGTGAAGCTGAAATCGATGCCCTAGTTGTCATTGGCGGCGATGGTTCTTATAGGGGAGCTAAGGCCCTTACTGATAAGGGCATTAACTGCATCGGTCTTCCAGGGACCATCGATAACGACATAAGCGGAACTGATTTGACCATCGGTTTTGATACGGCACTTAATACGGTTGTCGAATGTGTCGATAAACTTCGTGATACCTCGTCTTCGCATCATCGTTGCTCGCTTGTTGAGGTTATGGGCAATCACTGCGGTGATTTGGCTTTATATTCAGGTATATCCTGTGGAGCTGAAATTATCGTCACTGGTGAGACGGGATATGACGAAGAAGAGATACTAGACAAGCTTAGATATCTCGATAACTTAGGCAAGGATCACGCCATTATCGTCATCAGTGAAAAGATATGCGATGTCGAAGCCTTAGCTAAAAAGGTGTCAGCTAGTACTGGCTTTTCTGGGCGGGCTACGGTCTTAGGCCACATCCAAAGAGGTGGCTCACCAACACCTAATGACCGTATCTTGGCTTCTAGGATGGGCGAGAAGGCTGTTGACCTCTTAGTCAGCGGCATTGGCGGTCACTGTGTTGGTGTCATCAATAGCGAGATAAACTCATTGCCGATTGATGAGGCACTAGCCATGCCTAAGGTCACTAAAAAGGCGCTATACCGGTTATTTGACCGGTTAGTATAGAGGTAGGAAATATGGAAAACAAACAAACAAAAATCGTATGTACGCTGGGACCTGCCAGTGAAGACTACGAAACCATCTTAAAGATGGCCCAAGCAGGTATGAACGTAGTCAGACTCAACTTCTCTCATGGAAGCCACAAGGAACACCTCGACCGCATTAAACTAGTGCGTAAGGTTGAGAAGGAAAACCAGATTAATCTGGGGATTATGTTAGATACTAAGGGCCCGGAGATTCGTTTAGGTAACTTCGCGAATGATGAGGAAGAATACAGCATCGGTGAAATCGTAACAATCTGCAAGGAAGACTTTCTTGGTACCCATGAGCGTTTTCAGATTATGTGCCCTGAGCTATTCGACGATATCAAACCGGGCAACAACATCCTCATAAACGATGGCAAGATGCGCTTAACAGTCCTCAGCAATAACGGAAGTGAGATGTCTTGTCGCGTAGAGGTCAATGGGCCAATATCTAGTCATAAGGGTTGTAATGTTCCAGGTGTCAAGCTCAGCATGCCTTTTATTTCTGAAAAGGATGATGCCGATATCAGATTTGGTTGCGAACAAAACGTCGATTTCATTGCCGCTAGTTTTGTAAGAAGGAAAGAAGATGTTTTAGCTATCCGCAAGATTCTAGTTGAGATGGGTCAACCCAAAATCGACATCATCGCCAAGATTGAAAACCAAGAAGGTTTCGACAATATTCACGAAATTTTAGAGGTAGCCGATGGTGTCATGGTCGCAAGAGGCGATTTGGGCGTAGAGGTAGAAACGGCAATAGTACCAATCTACCAAAAGAAGATTATTGCCGCTGCCAATAGACATGGCAAGGCTGTTATAACAGCTACCCACATGTTGGACTCTATGACATCTAATCCCCGATGTACCAGAGCGGAAGCCAGCGATGTCGCCAATGCCGTTCTTGATGGGTCTGATGCTGTAATGTTGTCGGCAGAATCGGCTTCAGGTGACTATCCAGTCGAAGCAGTTAAAACGATGGCTCACATCATCGAGGCTACCGAGCAGATTATTCCCTATAGAGAGAACTTAGAAAAGTTACGTATAACCAATAACTCGACGGTACAAGATGCCATTGGTATCTCGATTTCCGAGGCTACACTTACCCTCGATATCGCCGCTATCGTCGTCTTCACTCAGGGCGGTACGACAGCTCGTCGTCTCTCCAAATATCGTCCTTCTTGTCCTATATATGCTGTCACTTTCACTAAGTCGACACAGGCTAAGCTAGAGACCTATTGGGGTGTACATCCAATCTACTCCAAGGTGCAAAATGAGATGACCAACGATGACGAGCTAGCTAGTGCGGTAGCTAAGTCACAGGGGCTTAAACCTGGACAACTCATCATCATCTCAGCCGGTTATCCAACGGGTGAGGGTAGCGCCAACATGATGAAGATTGTTGAAATTAAATAGATAAACGAATAAACGAGGTACAAAAGATTAGAACTTAAGTACCTCTTTTTAAGCCAGCACCACTAAAAAAGCAGCCTAGGTTAGGCTAGGCTGCGGATCTTTTTTCTCCTTCAATCATATCGAAGATTTCATCAATTAAACTCAAGACATAACGTATA
>CAZXIB010000091.1:0-4613 GCA_964639815.1 uncultured Thomasclavelia sp.
AGTACCTATAATTTGGGAGGTAAAGAATATGTTGTTGGAGAATTTAATTGGTCATACCCTAATAGCAGCCGATGACACTTGGGGCTTACTGGGTGTTATGTGCTTATCTGTGGCTTTGTCTATTTGGCTTGAACAAAAATATAAATGGGCATCAAAGTTATCTGGTGCCATTATCGCCCTGATTCTCGCTATGTTGATGGCCAACATCGGCATCATTCCCACAAGCAGCGTTCTATATGACGATATCGTTTGGGGTGTCATTTGTCCTTTGGGCATTCCTTTACTGCTGCTTCAATGTAACCTAAAGAAGATTTGGAAGGAAACGGGTAAGATGCTAGCAGTCTTCCTCTGTGGTGCTGTAGGAACCGTGATAGGTGCAATAATCGCCTACTATAGCCTCAAGGGTTTCTTTGGCGATGACCAAGGCTTGGCTCAAGTAGCATCTATGATGACAGGCTCCTACATTGGCGGTGGTGTAAACTTTGCCGCTATGGCCCAACAATACAGCACTGATGGCACACTAGTCTCTGCTGCAACTGTAGCAGACAACTTACTTATGGCTCTTTACTTCTTTGTGTTAATCGCCTTTGCTGGGATGAAGTTTTTCCGCAAGAACTTCACCCATCCCCATATTGATGAGGTAGCTAGCTCATCTAGCATCGATTCCGCTAAGACGCAAGCAGCCTCTTTCTGGGGGCCTAAGGAGATTTCTCTTAAAGACATCGCTATGGATATCGCCTATGCAGTAGCCGTTGTATGGGTTTCTTCTCTTATTGCCGGCATCTTCAGTCCTCTAGCAATCGGTGGAACACCAACGACAGTGATGGAAGTTATTAAGGACTTTATTGGCCAATTCTTAGGCAGCCAATACGTCTGGATTTCTACTATCTCCATGATTGTGGCAACCTTCTTTGAAAAGCAAGCTTCTCAGCTACATGGCACCCAGGAGATAGGCACTTACCTAATTTACTTGTTCTTATTTGTCATCGGTGTCCCAGCTAGCATCTACACGGTAGTTACAGAGGCTCCGCTACTATTAGTACTTTGTTTAATTATGGTTGTCGTCAACATGATATTCTGTTTTGGTGCTGCCAAACTATTCAAGGCTGATTTAGAGGATGCTATCTTGGCTTCTAATGCCAATATTGGTGGCCCCACTACTGCAGCTGGCATGGGCATATCTCAGGGTTGGGCTAAGTTAGTCGGTCCGGCACTTTTAGTAGGTGTACTGGGATACGTCATCGGTAACTATGCGGGCACGATGATTGGTATTATCCTAGGCGCGTAATCTTATAAAAACGAACCAATTTCTCTATTTAGAGAACACACTTAAAGAGTGATATTGAAAACTAAAAGAGAGAAGTAGGAGTAAAAAGGAGTTATGGAGAGTAATATGAATATAAGTGCAGCATGTATACCTAAGGCTCGAGAGCTTCCCAAGGGGTTTGTATATCTAGATGAGTATATTGAAGATTGTATTATTGATGCCAAGTATGCTGGTACCGATAATTTTATGGGACGGCCAGCAGAAGGCTATGAGCGAGCACTTGTGGTAGCTAGTAGTGAAGTAGCAGAGGCGTGCATAAGAGCGGCTGACATCCTGCGTAAACAGGGCTATGTGCTTAAGATTTTCGATGCATACCGTCCCCAACGGGCAGTGGACGACTTCTGTCGCTGGGCAGAAGATGATGAAGACCAGCGTCGCAAACCAATCCAATACCCTAATATCGATAAACTAAGAATGTTTGAAGAGGGCTATATTGCCAAAAGGTCTAGCCATACTCGTGGTCGAGCCATTGACTTGACTCTTGTTGATATGACTACCCACCAAGAGGTGGATATGGGAACCATCTTTGACTACATGGATCCTGCTAGTTGGCCAGATAGCGATTTAGTGACAGAAGCCCAGCGACATAACCGCTACATTTTGCGGAATGCCATGCTGGAAAGTGGTTTTTCTCCCTATGAGTTTGAGTGGTGGCATTTCAATATCGAGCCGGAGCCTCATCCGGACACCTACTTTGATTTCATAATTCGATAAGATAATTGAAAGTTCCGTCATGTGGCGGAGCTTTTGTAATGTTGTTACTTAAAGAAGTAGAGTTTACGTTGTTGAGCTGTAGTAGAGCTATAATGATGCTCGTGGTAAAATGCAGGCAATCAAGTGCTGATGTAAATAGTAAAAAAAAAGAGAGGTAAGCGAGTATGGACAGTACGCTTAAAAGGACGTGGGCAGAGATTGATTTAGACGCCTTGGCCCATAACTACAACGTCTTGCGAAAATATATACCCGAGTCCCGATTTCTAGGGGTAGTGAAGGCTGATGCCTACGGACACGGAGCCATAGAGGTGGCTCGCGTGCTGGAAGAATTGGGTGCAGACTACCTAGGTGTCTCCAATATCGACGAAGCCAGAGAACTACGCCTTGCAGGGATTAGCCTTCCGATTCTACAAATGGGAATGACCCCCGCAAATCAAACGGAGCAGATTCTTAAAAATAATGTTACCCAGACGGTATGGAGTGAGAATTCTGCTAAACACTTTTCCCAGGAAACAGTTCGACTAGGTGGACACATGAAAGTTCACGTCAAACTAGATACAGGCATGTCTCGTTTAGGATTTCAGTGTGACGATGATAACTTCGCTAGTTCTTTAGAAGCCATTTGTCGTATCGCTGATTTACCAGGACTAGAGTTAGAGGGAATATTTACACACTTCGCTGTATCTGATGAAGATAGTGAAGAAAGTCAGATATATACCATTCTTCAACATAAGCGTTTTGCGTCTATGGTACTAGCTCTAAAGGAGCACGACATAAACTTTCCTATTTGCCATTGTGCCAATAGTGGGGCTACGGCAAGCTATCCGCAGTTTGCCCACGACATGTTTCGCCCTGGCATCATCACCTATGGCATAGGTTATAAGGCAGAGAATCTTGGTTTGCGGCCAGTCATGACCATAAAGACTATTGTGGGGTGTATCAAGAATTTAGCAGCAGACACTACCGTGAGCTATGGACGAACCTTCAGTACATCTGGGATTAGCCGGATAGGAGTGCTTCCCATCGGCTATGCCGATGGCCTTCCTCGTAGCCTCTCTAATAAATGGCAAGTGTGGACACCATATGGCAAAGCATCTATTGTGGGTAATATATGCATGGACATGTGCATGATTGATTTGACGCGGTTTCCCCAAGTGAAAGAAGGGGATGAAGTAGAAGTTTATGGTACTCACAACTCCGTAAATGATGCCGCTCACCTAGCAGGCACCATTCCCTATGAGCTTACATGCAACATTAGTAAGCGAGTTCCTCGTATCTACTTACAAGATGGCGAAGAACTTTATCACGAGCAAGCATTGTCGCTATAAAAACTTGGATTACAGGTTTAGCAGAAGATTAAAATTCGGGCTTTTAAAAGGGCAATCAGCACTTGACCATCGTAAAAGGTGTTGTTAACCTGAACTTTTCATCATTTTATAACTAAAGGCCATCATGACCTCTTATTGGCGGTCTATGAGATCTTAGTGTTAGTGGTCTTTATTGATGGTATCTAGATATCTATCGACATCTTTAGTAGTGATGTCAAAAAGACCTAGGATGTCTTTTTCAGACTGTTGACAAATAGCTATCTTGATAAGACTGTATCTTATCGAGGTGGCTATTTTTTGTTGTTGTCTTTAAAATGCTGAGAAGTTCAGGTTACAAAAAAGTGCGTACTTGTAAAGATTTATAAACACGACAATAATATGAGCGGAAAGAGCAAGATACTCTTTGAAGGAGGTTAAAATGAAGATTGATTTTTCAAACAAGACAGCTGTAGTCTTTGGTGCTGGTCGTGGCATTGGTGAGGCTATTGCCCAAGAGATTGCAAGTGCTGGAGCAAAGGTTTATGTTGCTGACTTAGTTGAAGAAAACTGTAATGGTGTTCGTGATAAGCTACGCGCTGCTGGATATGAGGCTGAATCTTGTGTTGCCGATGTCAGTAGTTATGAGTCAGTAGATGCTGTTATTACTAAGGCTGTAAAAGAAACGGGACATGTTGACATTGTCATCAACAACGCTGGTATCGTTGGCCTTAAGTCCTTCCTTGATACCGAAACAGATGAGATTAATAGACTTATTGCTGTAAACCAAATGGGTGTAAACAATGGTTGTCAATCTGCTCTTAAGCACATGATTGAGCTTGGTATCAGTGGTAAGATTGTCAATATCGCTTCCTTTGCCGGTCGTCATGCCCTCAAGCAAGGTTTTGCTCACTATGGTATGACTAAGGCTGCTACAATCTACTTAACTCAGGCCGCTGCCTTTACTGGCGCTCCTTACAACATCAACGTAAATGCTGTTTGCCCTGGTATTATTCGCACCCCAATGTGGGAAAGCATCTTAGATAACTACGCTGAAGCTGGCATGGATAGAGAGACTTCTTGGAAGGATAGTCTTAAGACATTCATTCCTCTTGAGCGTGGTGATCAAAAAGAACAAGACATCGCATATGCCGTTGCGTTCTTATGCTCTGAATACGCTGACCACATTACAGGACAGGCCATCAACGTTGACGGTGGCGCTGCCATGAACTAATTAGCACTTCTCAGTTTACAAATTATCTTCATCT
>CAZXIB010000092.1:0-4567 GCA_964639815.1 uncultured Thomasclavelia sp.
TTACCTTACCAATCGGTTCTAAGATGATGGGCTTAGCCTTTGGCATACCAGCCTTGTAGGCGAGTCTTGCAGCAGCCTTAAAGGCAATCTCCTTCGAGTCGACTTCATGATAGGAACCATCATAGAGTGTCGCCTTTACGCCGACAACCTTATAGCCAGCTAGTACGCCCTTTTCCATACATTCTCTAAGTCCTGCTTCTACAGCTGGGAAATACTGTTTTGGTACTGCGCCACCGAAGATGTCTTCTTCAAAGACCATTTCTTCACTCTCGCATGGTTCAAAGCGTACCCAAACATGTCCATATTGGCCAGCACCACCAGACTGTTTCTTGTGTTTACCTTCGGCCTCGACAGTGCCGCGGATAGTCTCGCGGTATTGAACTTTTGGTTCTTTGGTCGTTATTTCGACTTTGTACTTATTTTTGAGTTTGTTGATGAGGACATCGACAGCTTGGTCACCCATGGCATAGATGACCTGTTCATGCGTCTCATTATTGCGCTCAAATCTCAGTGAATTGTCTTCTTCTAAGATGCGTTGTATAGCAAAGGACATCTTGTCTTCATCAGCCTTGGTCTTAGGACTAATGGCATAGGACAACATTGGTTCAGGGAAGACAATAGGTGCATAGTGAACAGGTCTTTCCTTGGTAGCTAGGGTGTCATTGGTCTGGGTGACCTGTAGCTTTACAATAGCACCGATATCACCAGTAAAGAGCTTTCCTGCCGCAATCTGATTCTTGCCCTTGACGATGTAAATCTGGTTTATCTTTTCTGCTTGATCCTTGCTGCTGTTATAGATTTGCGAGTCAGCCGTCAAGACACCAGACATGATTTTGATATAAGATATCTTTCCGACAAAGGGATCAACAATTGTCTTAAAGACTAAAGCGCTGAAAGACTCATTTTCATTGGTCTCGAGAACTACCTCTTTGTTATCTTTATCTAAAGCGTATATCGTGCCTTTTTCGGCATAACTTGGGAAGTATTCAGTAATTAAGTCTAGTAATCTTTCAATACCAATGCAGCTAATCGCACTACCGCAATAGACGGGTTTTATATCGCCAGACCTAACGCCGATGCGTAAACCCTTAGCGAGCTCACCCTCATCGAAGTCTTCACCACTGAAGAACTTCTCCATGAGGTCATCATCAGTCATAGCGATGGCCTCGGCAATCTGACCGTAGTATTCTTCAACGATGGCATTATACTCAGTTGGTACTTCTTTAGCATTTTCGTGGTCGTTATAGTACCAAGCTTTCTTTCTTAGGATATTGATAGAACCGACGACCTTACCATCAACGATGATTGGTACTTCAAAGGGGATGACGGCCTTGCCAAAGTATTCACGTAAAGACTCATAAGTCTTATCAAAAGAGGCGTTTTCGTCATCAATCTTGTTTATAAAGAAGATGGTTGGCATCTTGGCCTTGTTGGTGAGCTTATAGGCCTTTTCCGTTCCGGACTCAACACCATCCTTAGCCGATACGACGATGACGGCATTATCGCCAACTGCTAAGCCACTGGCCATCTCACCTTCAAAGTCTAAGTAACCTGGTGTATCAATGAAGTTTATTTTTTTGTTGCGCCACTCACAGGGGGCAATGGCACAAAAGACCGACATAGCCCGCTTTATCTCTTCTTGGTCAAAGTCAACGGTGCTGTTTCCATCTTTAGCACTGCCCATCCTTTCGATGGCCTTAGTGAATAGTAGGCTGGCTTCGATGAGTGTCGATTTGCCAGCGCCAGAATGTCCTAGTAAAACGACATTCCTGATATCATTGGCTAGATAATCTTTCATCTCGATTCCTCCCTATTTCAGATATTCTTTTAGTTCATCAAAGCACTCCGTCCGCACGTAGTGAATGGCCTTATTGCCTTCATTATCGACAATATCTTTATCGGCTCCCTTATTTATTAAATAAATGACTAGGTCAGAATAACCACCATAACTAGCCCGCATTAGACAGGTACAACCATTATTGTCTTTCTTGTTTATGTCTGCACCTTGAGCTATTAAGTAATGGATGACATCGACCTTGAAAGCAAGAACTGCTTCCATTAAAGCAGTACGCCCCTTATCATCTTGTACATCAATGCTAGCACCCTTTCCAACAAGATACTCCACGACATCAAGATTGCCTAAAAAAGCAGCTCGCATTAGGGCAGTGCGACCATTATTATCGTGGGAATTGACATCAGCTCCCGCATCCACCAACATCTTGCAAATATCAAGATAGTCTTTCTTAGCCGCACCCATCAGAGCGGTTTTGTTGTTTTTGTCACGGGCCCTGACATTAGCTCCATTGTCAATCAGAGTAGCGACGATGTCACTGTGTCCGCGTTTAGCGCTGCGCATCAAAGCCGTCCGGCCATCACCGTTGGCCATGTTGACATCAGCGCCCTTAGCAATCGTGGCACAGACCTTGGCAAGGTCTCCAGCGGCACAGGCATCAAAGAATTCTTTATTTACAGTTTGGTCCATGATCTTTCCCTCCTTTTGGTGTAAATAAAAAGGTGTTATCCACCTTATAGTATCAAAACAAAAGAAACGTCAGCTACATCTGTAGCCACTGGTACCCCTAAAACAACTTTCACTAAATGATTTGTTCTCATGTTGAATACCTCGTATCTCTGACTTAAGTGTAAACGCTATAGACCGAAAATGCAATGCTCACTTGTTTGAAAATACTTACATCAGATGAGCTTCTTAGCCCTTTCTTTATAGTCGGGCATGTAGGTATTGAGGAAGTCGTGAAAACGCCTAGAGTGATCTTTTATTAGAAGGTGCGTACACTCGTGAAAGAAGACCGCTTCAATACACTCAGGCTCATAATGGATAAGACGCTTATTTAGCTCAATCACACCTTCCTCAGCATAACAAACGCCCCAGACCCTCTTAAATAGATGATACTTTATCACTAGCTTATTACTATAGCCATGTTCAGCCAAAATGGCCTCATACCTAGAAAGAAAAGAGGTAATGATGGTATCTAAAACTTTAATACCTTCGTTATAGAAAAGGGTACGTGCCTTAGTAAGATTTCCTTTAGGAACAGTTACTACAATGGTATCATCTCTTACTTCCACCTTTGACTTACCAGCCACTACATCTAGCTTATAAGCCTTGCCTAAGTAATATATGGGATTGCTAAAACCATTTTTGGACTTGGCCAAGTCATTATATCGTTTGATAATCTTGTCGGCATTATCCAAGACAAAACGCTCTACTTCGCCTTCAGTAGTGTGCTCAGGACAAGTAACGACAATGAGACTATTATTGAGTAAGCGTAAGTAGAGGTGCTTTATCTTTTTGCGATGTATGTATAGGCGAAACTCGTGCCCATCAATTATCATCAGTCAATTTGCGGTAATGACCAAAGGCAATGGTCTCAGGGCCCGTATGCGATAATATGACTGGCCCAAACTCTTTGACAGCGACAGGAACACCAATGCGTTCACTAAAATCTTTAGCGATGACTTTGGCTTCCTCTGCTCTATGGTCATGAATGACCATCCAGTGATTGTTCTCTTTATCTGCAACATCATCAAAGTGCTCTAGGCCTCTTTGAATAGCGCGCTTTTCTGTTCGCACCTTGTCGTAGACATCAATCATGCCATCTTTGAGATAAAGAATAGGTACTATATGTAAAAGATTAGCCAAGCTACAAGCGGCTGGCGATATACGACCACCCATCTTAAGATAGTTTATGTCCCGGGGAATTATAATAGCTTCTAGACTATTATTAGACTCAATAAGTTCTTTAACCTTTAAGGGCTCTACGCCACGTTCTAATAAGACTTTAGCTTCACACGCCAGCATCGCCAGCGGATAACATACAAACTTAGCGTCAACTACTGTGACTTTACCATCATAAAGTTTAGCCAATTGAAAAGCATTTTCGTATTGGCTACTTAAACAACTGCTTATAGGTATGTGTAAGATGCCATCATAGCTTTGTAGTAGTTCATCGTATTTATTCTTGAGTACGCCTTGAGAAGCCTGAGCCGTCTTAGCTAGCTTATGCTCTTTCATCATGGCGTATAATTTATCCGCATCAATATCGATAGCGTCTATGTAATCTTTATCGTCAATAGTTATAGGTATCCTGACGACATGAATGCCTAAGTCTTTCTCCTCTGATAAGGTCGTATCACAACCGGAATCTGTAAGTACTGCATATTTTTTCATGACGAGGTTTATTATATCACGACTTTAAAAAACACAAACATTTTTAAAACAAAACATCCCTCCTAAGACATACGTATCAAATAGGAGAGATGTTAGGTATTTATCTAGAAATAGTGTTTACTTGCAAGAAGTATCAGGAATTATTGTTTCCACAGTTTCACTTACAGTGTCTTCCGCTTCAGTATCTTCTTCTACTACAGAATCCACTGTAGAAGAGGTATCTTCCTTTACTGTAGAACTAGAGGATGTTGTCGTACTTGTGGTGGCGACAGTTTTTCTTATCTGAACAAAGCTTCCACTAATATTAATAGTACTGCCATCACTTGTCCGGGTATAAGAATTGCCTGTTGAGGTACGCCAATAACAAGTGCCAGAATA
>CAZXIB010000093.1:0-4550 GCA_964639815.1 uncultured Thomasclavelia sp.
CATTAGTCATGTGCTTTAGACGCCTATTGTTGTCGTAGTACCAAACTTCAGGTATGGCGCTATAGTCAAAGTCGTCGATGAGGTGGTCAGTGATGACGCCACAGTCACTCAATCCAGCAAATCTTGGATAAGTCAGGATATTGAACTTCGAGGAATCAGCTAAGGCAAAGGTCTTATCAGAGTGCTTGATGACCGTACTTTTGAGACTGGCCTCTAAGTCATCGGCGGCTGAATAGCCCATCATGGCATTGACGCTATTACAACCTATGAAAGCTAGACTAAACTGTAAGTTTTCATACTCTTTAATAGTGCTTGTGCCAATAATCATACTGGTGTTTTCTTTGAGATAGCCTGATAGCACCCAACACTTGGCGTCCTTATCAATAAGCTTGTCAATGATATTGACAGATTGCGTGACAATCAGCACATCTTTATTGCCGATGAAGTCGACGATGTGTGAGGTGGTGCTACCACCATCTAAGTACACGACATCACCATCCTTGATAAGTAAGGATGCCGCCTTGGCGATAAGAATCTTCTCTTCATTATTTAAAAGGTCTTTGACCTTCATTGACCGCTCTTTAGCTTGATAGGCATTGATTGATATGCCACCGTAATAGCGACTAATCATGCGAAGGTTCTCCATAAAGGCTATATCGCGCTTGATAGTTGATTTAGATACACCAAACTTGATAGACAGCTCTTCAACTGTCGCCTTCTCATTCTCTTCTAAGAATTTATATATCGCTTCAATCCTGTCCTTGTTCATAGCGCTCTCCTATCTTTTGCCTAAAGTATGGTGCTTGTAGTGCTGTAATCCATCTCCTTGGTACCAATAGACTTCAGGGATTTTTGTGTAGTCAAAATCTGATACCAGTTTATCTGTTATGAGGTCACTGTCGCTCAGATTGGCAAACTTGAAATTAGTAATTTTGCCAAACTTAGAAGAATCAGCTAAGACATAAGACCTATTTGAATTATGAATGATGGTTCTCTTAAGTTTGGCCTCAAGGTCATCAGTGGCTGAAAAGCCGATGTCATCATGGATACCATTAGCCCCTATAAAGGCAATATCGAAATACAACTCCCTAACATCTTCAAAAGTCTTGCCATCTATTAACATGTTGGTGGAGCTTTTTAGATGACCGCCCATAGTTAGGCACTTGAAATCTTTATTGTTAAGTTCAACTAAATGTTTGATGACATTGACGGCTTGGGTGATGATAAGGATATTGCGACTTTCGATATAGTCGACGATATGGGCCGTTGTTGAGCCACCGTCGATATAGACGACATTGTTGTCTTTGATGAGCGTTGCCGCAGTGCGCGCTATCTTGAGTTTCTCATCGTTATAGAAGAGATTCTTAACGTGCATGCTCTTTTCTTTGCTTTGATTATCATTTGTAGAGACACCACCATAATGCCGCTTCAGCATGCGCCTATCTTCCATTACAATGAGGTCACGTCTTATGGTTTGCTTAGAGACACCTAGCTCCTTGGCTAACTCTTCGACGCTTATGCTACTTTTTTCTTCTAAAAGAGAATAGATGGCTTGGATACGCTCATTCCTCATAAAGCAATTATATAACGAAACGACACCATGCTCATTGCATGTCCCTTTTACAAAGTGGCCCATCTCAGGCCACTTTATAGATTTGATGGATTGACCTTGTTAAGGTCAGAGGCAACGGTAATATTGCGCTCGCCATAAAGGCCGAAGTAGTCAAGTATCTTCTCAAGCTGTAAATCCCAGAATCGCCATTCATGCCCATAGCCATCAAGCTCTTCAAATGTCGCCTCAAAGCCAATTTCTTTGGCATAGTCTTTGAAGGCTAGATAATCTTCGTATAAGAAATCTTCAGTTCCACAACAAATATAGAAGTCAGGAAGATTCTTACCTACAGATTCTTTAGCCTTGGCCCAAAGGTCTTCGTAGGTGCCTAAGAACTTATCAATGCCACCGACCGTTTTGATACGAAACAGCGTTCTATCAGAAAGGGTGCCTTCTTCATACTTCTTCTTGATGTTTGTTGGGGTGCCGGACATACAAGCACAACCACTAAAGAGCTCAGGGTAATTGATGGCATATTGAAAAGCTCCTTTTGCGCCCATTGATAGACCACAGATGAAGTTATCTTCCCTCTTGTTAGATGCTGGAAACATGCCCCATATCATCGGCATAAGCTCTTTGGTTAAATGGTCAAACATATGATAGCGTAGATTAAAGCCATCCCAATTGGAGTATTCAGTATTGAGCCCATTGGGCATGACAACGATGATGTCACGCTCTTTGGCATAGAGGTCGATATTAGTTCTTCTTATAAAGTCCGTATATCCACCCCATGTCCCGTGTAGTAGCCACAAGACCGGATACTTCTTACCGCTGTTAAAGTGTTCCGCCCAATCTTCGCCCCGTTCTAAGTCGGGGACAAAGATATTGACATCGGTGTTTATCTCTAGACACCAACTGCGAAAGTTATTGTGTATCAGCATTTTTCTTTTCTCCTTTAAACTTGGATAGCTTATCCGCCACCTTACTTATAGGTTCATTATATTTGAGAAGTTGGTAGTTTTTCTTCCTTAAATAGTGATTCATCGCAAAGCCCAGTACCAAAGGATTACTAGTCTGAATCTGTAAGTCGCGTTCTTCTTCATCTTTTACAAAATTAATCAGGACTTGATTGCCACTTTCATCACCCGTCCAATAGATGATATCGCTATACTTGATGGTCTCAAACTCATCATCCTGAAGATGTACTTCAACTCTCTCCTTGTAGAAGATAGCGACAGTCTCTTTCTTAGCTAAGATGTAATACAAAAGCGAAAGCGCAAGCGCGACACCTAAAACGATAGTCAATATACCGACATCAAAATATAGACTTATGACAAATATTACCAAGTACAGCACAGATTGAAGCGGTGACTTGTTCTTTACTACTAAGCGCATGTGACCTCACTTTTCTTGAAGGGGGCCAAGTACTCAGCCCCTTTTTCATACTATCAGCAGATGTGTAATATTGCTAGGACTATACCTAGAATATAGATGCCGAAGATTAGCTTCGTTGCGCTTACGCCCTTCTTTAAAAGATACAGACACAACAAAGTGAACAGTAATGGTATAAGACCCGGCATGATATCATCGATATAGGTTTGAATCGGTAGAGCTGTGCCCTCGACAGTTACTGATAGGGTCGTTTCAAAGGTGACGTTGCTTGCTGTCATACAACCTACCATCATAAGACCTAGAGCTCCACAGGCCTTGGTCACAACGCGCATTAAACCAGATTCATAGACTGTCGATATGAAATTAGTACCGACGTTCCAACCTACATATGCCATAGCATACCTTACTAGTTGACACGGGATGTTATAGATGACTAAGAAGGCAATAGGTGCAATAATCGAACCTGTTGAAGCCATACTTATCGCAATAGCTTGGGCGATACAGAGGAAGACACCCCACGATAGCGCATCACCGATACCAGAGATAGGCCCCATCATCGAAGCTTTAAAAGCCGATATAGTACTAGCGTCAAAATTTGGATCTTTGGCATGTTCCTTCTCCATTAGTGACGTGATGGTCATGACAAGAGGGTTCATGATGTTGGTGGCGTTATACCAAGTACTGTGTCGTTGCATAGCTTCGATACGACCCTCTGGGTCATCGGCATAGTACTTATTGATGGCTGGCATCTGGGAGATGAGGTAACCAGAAGCACAGAATTTAGAGGCACCGGAGTAACCCATGTTATGTAAATAAGACCTAAGGAAGATGGAATTGACCATCTTGCGGTCTTCACGAGACAGTTTCTTTAATACAATAGCACTCATGATAAAAAGTCATCCTCCTCTTGTTCTTTAGTAACAGCTCCTGTATTTGTAGCCAATGTAGAGCCACGTTTTTCTAAGTCGAACATCCTCTTTTCGTTGATGGCGACGACAATGGCGATACAGACACCGAAGAAAGCGACAGCCATCGTCGATAGTCCTAAAAATTGCACAGCTAAGAAGCCAACGAAGAAGAATACCGCTGATTCCTTGCTCCAAAGCATCCGCATCAACATCGACATACCAACAGCCCCAAGTAATCCCGAAGCGACACTGAGACCTGTTGAAATGACCTCTGGGATATTATTCAAAGCCGCAGTGATAGGATCAGCACCTACTAAGACGCCCAAGTATACCGGTATAGCCTTGACGCCAAATACGAATAACCACATGACAATCTCGTAGATATATAACGCTCTTTCATCACCCTTAGCACAAATTTTATCTAGGATAGGCGAACCTAGATTTGCCAGTTGTGAAAACGGCGTCCAGAAGGTATTGGCGACTAGACCTATCGGGATAGCGACAGCGACAGCCTCTTCAACAGTCAGACCGGAATAGATGGCAAAGGCTGTTGCGATAGCCGTCGAGGTAGCGGCATCAGTAGCAGTTACACCACCGATATTGACGATACCCATAAAGACGACTTCTAAACTAGAGCCGATGATGACACCTGTAGTCGGGTCACCAAGCAATACGCCTATGACACCACCAATGACTAT
>CAZXIB010000094.1:0-4488 GCA_964639815.1 uncultured Thomasclavelia sp.
TAGGGCTGGAATGTAAAAAAGAGATTAACTCTGGATATGTTAAGGATTATAAACTATAGCTATCGCTCTTTGACTATAGCCGGGATGACTCATTGACATATAAAAAGGCAACACGCAATAATGAAAGCGAAGAAACCCAGACAAAACAGTCAAATTAGAGGAGACTATCTGTGGTAAGCCATATGGCTATAAAAGGTGGCTTACTATGTGACTGAATGGTGTAAAGAGCATGGTTTTGAGAAGGTTTCTTGCGAAGGTAGTGGAGAATATGGCGGATATAAACCTAAGTATAGAAGAGGCTGGTATTAGATAACGGTGGTTATGTGCCATGCTTTTATGCTTGACTTTGTGATTTGTCAAAAGTCCTTCTGTTATTTACTAGCATTTTTCGATGATTTGAAAGGGTATTGTTTAATATGCGACTAATCTCTTATAAAGAAAATGACATAGACAGTATAAATAATATTTACCAAGAAGCCTTCCCTGAAGAAGAACGCCTTCCACTAGAGTTCTTACTGGAAAATGTCGGCGAGGTAGGAAAACTAGAAGTCCTCAAAGATGGGGGAGAAGTTATCGGTTTTGTCTATCTTCTCATAAAAGATAATCTTATTCACATCTTCTTTTTGGCGATTGCTGATGCACATCGTGGTAGGGGCCTTGGTAGCGCTGTTTTAGAAGAGGTCAAGAAGAAATATATAGGCAAACGACTGTTTTTGGCTCTTGAACCACTAGATGAAAGAGCTTCAAACTATACGCAACGCCAAAGACGTTCACGTTTCTACGCTAAACACGGCTTCAAGTACTTAGATATACACATTTTAGAACGAGATATCTATTTTGATGTCATGGCTATTGGTGAAGTTAGTGCTCAGGATTATGATGATATGGTTTTAGATTGGTGTGGTGCTAAGGCGAAAGAATATTACAACATGACGGCAATATGAGGTATAATTAGGGGCACGAAGGAATACCCAAGAGGCTGAAGGGGTTGGTTTCGAAAACCAATAGGTCGCTTCATCGCGGCGCCAGGGTTCAAATCCCTGTTCCTTCGCCATAGAGACTTAAAAGGCACTAAGGTGCCTTTTATAGTAGCAAAAAAGTCTAGACAAGAAGACTTGTTTCGTGATATAAGACCGGCATAAAAGTTGATAGAGGCGCGATGCGAATTAGTAACTGGGGGAGACGACGGTCTGAGAAGCCAGCGAAAGGTCAAATCGCCGAAACGGATGTCAGGTATGACATCAAGTTGGTCATAAAGAGAATATCTTTATGACTCCTGTCATTAGACAGAGGAGCTATCGGTGATAGTAGACATGCTGCATCGATAGGTGCAGCTTTTATTTGATTTTTGGGAGGTCTATTATCACATGGAAGAAAGACAAAATGAAAGTAGTGGCCTTAGAAGAGAGATAGGGCTCTTTGGTGGTATCTCCATCCTAGGCGGCATTATGATTGGCTCGGGTATCTTCTATATCGGAGGCATCGTGCTAGAGCGTGTTAACTTAAATCCTGGTTTAGCTTTATTGGTCTGGGTGTGTGGCGGAATCATAACTCTAATGAGTGGCATCTGTTTTGCGGAACTTGGCGCAATGATGCCGAAAGCTGGTGGTTCTTATGTATATCTGAAGGAGGCTTATGGTGAAAAAGTTGCCTTCATGAGCGGTTTTTCAGGCTTTATCTTAGGTTCTTCAGGTTCTAATGCGGCACTAGCTATTGCCCTTGCCAGTGCAGTATCGTCATTCATCTTTATGGACGACTTGATGATAAAGTTGTTTGCGACGTTTATGATTGTCTTTTTAACGTTCATAAATGTCTTGGGAGTCAAGGTCAGTTCAAGACTACAAAATGTCTTCATGGTCTTAAAGCTACTGCCTTTATTAGCCATTCTCGTGGGGGGATTGCTTTTTGGCACGCAAGAAGTACCATTAGTTTCAACTTCGTTAGAAGAAGCTGGTATTTTACAGATTCTTAGCATGATTGCCTTTGGTGTTGTCGCTACGATGTGGGCCTTTGAAGGTTGGACGAACCTCAATGGTATCGCTGAAGAAATCAAGAAGCCAGGTCGTAATTTGCCTTTGGCTATTATCATTTCGATTATTGGTATTACAGGTTTATATGTTTTGTTTAACTATGCTATATTCAAGCTTCTACCTTTTGAATCTATTAGTTCACTTATCGGTAGTCAGAATTATTACTTAGGTACATATAGTGCTCAAACATTATTCGGTAGTGCCGGGGCTACAATCGTCAGCATCGCTATGATTTTAGCGATATTCAGTTCACTAAATGGTTGTATTATGGTCTTTCCGCGTAATTACTATGCGATGGCTAGGGATGGTGCTTTCTTTAAAAGTCTTGCCCATATTAATGAACGCTTCCATACGCCAGATAATGCGCTTGTTGTATCGGCGATTGTTTCTATTGTACTTGTCTGGATGCGAGATCTTAGTGAACTCACTAGTCTTGTCGCCTTCTCTAGCATGATATTTAATACGCTTATCTTTTTGAGTGTTGTTATTTTACGTAAGAAGTATCCGACTCTTGATAGACCATATAAGGTATGGGGTTATCCTGTCATGATTGGGTTAATTGTCATCATTATGATAGGTCTGATGATAAATACCTTTTTAGAGGATCCTATAACGGCCATTATCGGATTAAGTGTACCACTTATTGGTCTAATTCTATATTGTCTACTATTTGAAAAACAGGTTCATGAGTTACAGATGAAAGGAGAAAAAAATGAAAATAGCTATAACTAATGCCAAGATATATGTTGAAAATAATGAGTTTGTCGAGAGTTTAATCGTCGAGGAAGGTCGTATTTTGGCAATTGGAAAAAATGAAGAAATCACTTCACGAATCGACGAAGAAACTGAAGTCATCGATGCTGAGGGAAGGCTAGTTTTACCAGGTTTTAATGATTCACACTTACATCTAGTAGAATTCGGAAACAATCTGCAAGAAGTTAGACTTTTAGGGGCTACTAGTATCCGCGAAGTAAAGGAGCGTATCGCTGAATTTATCGCTACACACAACCTTGACGATGACGCCGTCATCCATGGTATCGGCTGGAATCAAGATTACTTTAATGATGAGGCAAGACTACTTGTAGCTAGTGACCTTGATGATGTTTGTTCTGAGAGACCTATCATCATGGAAAGGGCCTGTGGTCATATCTTAACGGCTAATACTAAAGCTATGCAGCTTGCTGGTATTACCAAAGATACCGCTGCCCTAGCTGGTGGTGAAATTGATCGAGACGCGAAAGGAGAACTTACTGGTATTTTTAAGGAGAATGCGTGTTTGCAGGTTAAGAATATCATCAAAGAAAAGACTCCTGAACAACGGCAAAATAACTTACGCGAAGCCATAAGATATGCCCAATCCAAAGGCGTCACCAGCGTTCAGACCATGGACTTACGCGGTGGAAGCTGGCGAGAGACTTTGCGCGACTATGAAGAAGTGCTAAAGAGTGAACATCTGCACGTCTATCACCAGTGCAACATGATGACATTAGATTTGCTAAGGGAACTACTCGAGTTTAAAAGAACGTATATCCCTGAGGTTGACCATAAGATTGGCTGTCTCAAGCTATTTGTCGATGGTTCATTGGGTGCTAGAACAGCACTTATGCGTAAACCATATTATGATGACCCCAGCACATATGGCATAATGGTTTTGACACAAGAAGAATTGGATAAGCTTGTACAAATGGCTGATAGTGAAGGTTTACAAGTCGTCATTCACGCGATTGGTGATAGAGGTATTGAGATGGTCATCGATAGTTATGAGAAGGTGATAGATGATACAAATGATAGACATCATTCTATAATTCATGTTCAGATAACAGATATACCACTACTTAAACGGATGGCCAATATTGACATCTTAGCTCAAGTTCAGCCAATCTTCCTACACTACGACCAAACAATCGTTGAAGAGCGTATAGGCAAAGATTTAGCTAGTACATCTTATGCCTTTAAGACGATGCTTGACTTAGGCATTAAGGTATCGTTTGGGACAGATTGCCCTATCGAAGACCTCGACCCTCTTAGTAACCTCTACTGCGCTGTAACGCGTAAGCGACTTGATGATAAGAGTGCACCAGGTTTTAATGAGCTTGAGTGCCTGTCTTTAGCTCAGGCCATCAATGCCTATACTGTCGGAAGTGCCTATGCCGAGCATATGGAAGGTAAAAAGGGTAGACTTTTACCGGGCTATATTGCTGATCTTGTTATTTTGGATAGAGATATTTTTGAAATATCTCCTGATACTATAAAGGATGCCAATGTCATTTTAACGATGGTCGAAGGTCATATCGTGTATCGTGTCTAAACTACTTACAGGCTACTTTCAATGTTTGAAAAAGAGCGACGAATGTCGCTCTTTGAACCATCTATAGTGTTTTGACGCTTACGTCTAATGTTTAGCTGGAGCAGGTGATGAGAATCGAACTCACGTAGTCAGCTTGGAAGGCTGAAGTTC
>CAZXIB010000095.1:0-4472 GCA_964639815.1 uncultured Thomasclavelia sp.
AGTTTCGATGACAGCTTTAATGTGAACTTCTAGTAAATTAGACAACTTCCATAGAATTAAAATAGTTTTCAATAGTGCAATATTCAAGGATCAATATTAGAGATTGCATTTTTATAGCGAGACTATTATTATTTTTAGCAGTTTTAGCAAGGAGACCAGGTATGAAAAATCTAGTTATAGTAGAATCACCTTCCAAATCAAAGACGATTGAAAAGTATCTGGGGAGTGATTATAAGGTCTTATCATCAAAAGGCCATATTCGTGATTTAAGTTTAAAAGGCAAAGACCGTCTAGGTGTTGATATCGCCAATGACTTTGAACCCGACTATACCATTTTAGAGGGCAAGGAAGATGTCATTGAACAGCTTAAGAAAGAGGCCAAGAAGGCTGATAATGTCTATCTTGCTACTGACCCAGACCGCGAAGGAGAAGCCATATCTTGGCATTTGGCAGAAGTGTTGGGTCTAGACATCAACGATAAAGATCGCATCGTCTTTAACGAGATAACAAAGTCAGCTGTCACACAAGCATTAAAGGAACCAAGAGCTATAGATATGGACTTAGTTCATTCCCAAGAGACCAGACGCATTCTTGACCGTGTTATTGGATTTAAGCTATCTAAGTTACTACAAAACAAGATTAAGTCTAAAAGTGCTGGACGTGTCCAATCGATTGCTTTACGCATGATATGTGATAGGGAGATTGAGATAAGGGCCTTTGTACCAGAAGAATATTGGACTATTGAGGCTAGCTTTATAAGTGGCTTTGTAGCCTCACTTACTAAGATTGGTAGTAAGAAGGCCAAGCTTAGCAACAAAGAAGAAGCTGATGCTGTATTAGCTCGCTGTAAAGGGCCATTCTTATTAAAGAGTGTTAAAAGCCAAACTAAGAAAAAACAAGCCCGTCTTCCTTTTATTACTTCAACGCTACAACAGGAAGCATCAACTAAACTTGGTTTTAATGCTAGGCGCACGATGCGTATTGCGCAAGCACTATATGAAGGTGTCGATATCGGAAATGGCCCCCAGGGTCTTATCACTTATATGCGTACCGATTCGACACGACTCTCACAAGAGTTTGTAAATGGTGCTAGGGCCTTTATAAGTGAAAACTATGGTAAAGATTACCTTGGAACTTATCGAATCAAAAACGAAGAGAGCTCACAAGATGCCCACGAAGCTATAAGACCTACTAGTCTAGATAACGATCCAGAAAAGATAAAATCACACCTCTCTAGCGAACAATATCGCCTCTATCGTTTTATCTATTACCGGGCTTTAGCTTCACTTATGGCCGATGCTAAAACCAAAGCTACCAGTTACACCCTCGAGATAAACGATTTGACCTTTCAAAGTAATGGCTCGGTGCTTACCTTTGATGGTTATCTCAAGGTCTATAGTGACTACGAGTCTTCTAAAGATAACATCTTGCCCGAATTAGAAGAGGGCACTAGTCTTGAAGCTAAAGAAGTCAAAGCTGAACAGCACTTTACCGAAGCACCATCACGTTACACTGAAGCAAGACTAATCAAAGCGTTAGAAGAAGAGGGTATAGGTCGCCCTTCTACCTATGCAACAATCATCGATACAATTATTAATCGTGGTTATGTCGAACACAAGACAGCTAGTGAGTCTTCTAAGACCAAGTTCTTTTTCCCAACTGAACAGGGTGAACTTACTGACCAAAAACTTCGTGAATACTTTGCTTCGGTCATCAATATTAAGTACACTGCGGAAATGGAAAAGGAGTTAGACGATATCGCCAGTGGCAAGACCAGCGGTGTCAGTGCCTTAAAGAGCTTCTATGAGGCCTTTGAACCACTACTAAACAATGCTTATACCAATATGGAAAAGAAGGCACCTGAGCTTGTTGGCGAAAAGTGTCCAGACTGTGGTAATGATTTAGTCTATCGTACCAGTCGCTATGGTAAGTTCATATCTTGTAGTAACTTCCCCAAATGTCGCTATACGGCTAGTATTGATGATGGAAAGCGGGAAGAACCGGAAGAAATTGGTAGAGACTGTCCAGAGTGTGGTAGTAAACTGCTCAAGCGCAAGTCACGCTATGGCACTTACTTTATAGGTTGTAGCTCTTACCCTAAATGTCGCTACATCGAGAATATCGATGGGCAAAAACCTAAGTATAAAAGAAAAAAGAAATGAAGGAAGTCATTGTCATAGGTGGTGGACTTGCTGGATGTGAGGCAGCTTATCAACTAGTCAAGCGCGGCATAAAAGTCAAGTTATACGAGAAGAAACGCATATCAGCCCATCCAGCCTTTAAGTCAAAGGACTTGGCAGAACTGATTTGTTCTAATTCTTTGCGTTCTAACAGTATTGAAAACGCCGTTGGCCTTTTAAAGGAAGAGATGCGCATTCTTGACTCTCTTATCATAAAAGCCGCTGATGCGAATGCCCTAGCAGCAGGCACAGCACTTGCATGTGATAGGGAAGGTTTCAGTGCTTATATCACAAAGACCATACATGAAGAGTCGAATATTGAGGTCATTGACCAAGAAGTTACAGCTATCGATATAAGTAAGCCTACTATAATTGCGGCTGGGCCTTTGTGTGAGGGGGCATTAGCCGAAAATATCAAAGAGCTAAGTGCACAAGATCAACTTTACTTCTTTGATGCCATTGCTCCTATCATAGAAAAGGATTCTATTGACTTCAATCATGCCTACTATAAGTCACGCTATCAAGATGGCGAAGGTGATTATATTAACTGTCCTTTGACTAAGGAAGAGTTTGATGTCTTTTATGATGCTTTAATAAAGGCGCCCTGTATTGAAGTCAAAAATGTCGATAAGGAAGTCTACTTTGAAGGTTGTATGCCCTTTGAAGTAATGGCTAAAAGAGGTAAGTCAACACTACTATATGGGCCAATGAAGCCAGTTGGTTTAGAACACGATGGTATTAGACCCTATGCTGTCTTACAATTACGGCAAGATAACGCTATTGATACTCTATATAATATTGTGGGATTTCAAACGCACCTTACCTATAGTGCGCAAAGGGAAGTCCTGCGCTTAGTACCAGCCTTACGTAACGCTAATGTCGTTCGCTATGGTGTTATGCATAGGAATACCTATATCAATTCGCCTAGAGTACTTAATAGTTACTACCAATTTATAAACTATCCCAATGTCTTTGCGGTAGGACAGATTAGCGGTGTTGAGGGTTATGTAGAAAGTGCAGCTAGTGGCCTATATGGCGCTCTTAACATGTGTCAATACTTAGCGGGAAAAGAGATAGTAGAACTTGGGGCTGATACGATGATAGGTGCTATGGCTAAATACATAAGTAATCCAGCTATTTCAAAGCTAGTACCGATGAACGCTAACTTCGGCATCTTTCAAACAGACATAAACATTCCCAAGAAACAAAGACGCAAGGCCTATAGTGAACTAGCCCTTTCAAATATCAAACGCTACAGGGACGATATCGCATGGATGAGTATCTAGGGGCTTTCTTAGCTCATTTAGCTACAACTAATACCGGCTCTAGTAATACCATCATGGCCTATAAGCGTGATGTCAGTCGTTTTTTAGACTACTTAAAAGATAACGGCATAACTGAGCTTGACAAAGTATCTAAACAAGATGTCTTTTCCTACCTCAACTACCTTAGAAGCGGTAAGAACACCAAGGGTCAGATAAGCGATAGAAGTTTTGCTAGGATGGTTTCAGCTATTCGCTCATTCTATCGCTATCTTGCCAAATCAGGCGTCACTACTAATGACCCTGTGTCTTCATTTAAGACAGGCAAACTGACAAAGAAGCTTCCTGAAGTTTTGCGCTTCGATGACATTGAGGCTATACTTTCTAGTTTCGATATAGAAGACCCGGTTGGCCTAAGAGACCGTTGTATTATCGAGACGATATATGCTGGAGGTCTTAGAGTCAGTGAATGCGTAGGTCTTGACATCGCTGATGTCGATATGTATGGACTTATATTACACGTTTTAGGCAAGGGCTCTAAGGAGCGCATTGTGCCCTTTTACCCACGTCTTAAGGAACTATTAGAGCGCTACCTTTATGAATACAGAGCTACTTATATCAGCTCTAATGAAAAGGCCTTATTTTTAAATCAAAGGGGCAATCGGATATCAGCACGGTCGGTAGAGAACATACTAAAGAGTGCCGCTATAAAAGTTGGCATAAAGGTCAATGTCCATCCCCATATGCTTAGACATAGTTTTGCGACACACTTACTTGATAATGGTGCCGACTTACGCGTTGTGCAAGAGCTATTAGGACATAGTGACCTCTCGACAACCCAACTATACACACATCTAACCGTTGAACGTCTAAAGGAGACTGTCGCTAGGACCCATCCCCATAAAAAATGATAAGGGTCTTGTCTTCGTGTATAATTAGGACATGAAAGATGTCGTATATGTAATAGGCCATAAAAACCCTGATACCGACTCTATTGCCAGTTCTATGGCTTATGCCGCCCTCAAGCGAG
>CAZXIB010000096.1:0-4344 GCA_964639815.1 uncultured Thomasclavelia sp.
TCTCGGCCCTCCTTTGCAGACGCTTCTCTTATTTCGCTTGTTGTTTTGGGCTTTCCTTCTCTTATTTGACAAAAGTGTTGCAAATCTTTATGATTATATAGCTATCTAAAGAAGGGAGATGTATCAATGAAAAGGACTTATCAGCCTAGCAAGCGGAAACACCAGAAGACTTGCGGTTTCAGAGCGCGCATGAAAACAGTCGGTGGCCGCAAGGTACTAGCTAGAAGACGCCAGAAGGGCAGAAAGGTATTATCAGCTTAGTAAGTCACCGTTTGGTGACTTTTTATTATCATGAAGAAGGCTTATCGCGTCCGTAAGAACGAGGAGTTCGCTAGTCTAATCTCTAAACGCCATAGTAGGGCCAGTCAAGGCTATGTCATCTACTTTGATGCCCGAAAGGAAAATAATGCTAGGGTGGGCATCAGCGTTTCTAAGAAGTTAGGCAACGCCGTTACTCGTAACAAAATTAAACGACAGGTACGTGAAATGATAGGTCAAGTAATCGATTTGGATGTCGCGATATATGACTACATTATCATCGTCAGAAAGCCTTACCTAGAGCGAACCTTCATTGACAATAAAAAAGATTTGGAAAAAACATTAAAAGCCTGTAGAATTGGGTAATGTACCATAAAGGAATATGCATATGAACAAGAAAAAACTTTTTTTGGTAGTAGGAGCTGTAGTTCTACTATTTACACTGAGTGGATGTTCCATACCTTCTGATGACGGCGGTAACGTCCTTATAAGTCTTCAGGATGTCGATGGGATATCCAATACATTAATTACCTCATTCAGTGATATGTGGGATACCGAGGGATTCTTCTCAGCTATTTTTGTCTATCCTCTATCACAGCTCATCAACTGGCTTACGCCGTATACTAATGTCGGTATCGCTATACTCTTAGTATCAGTTACTATTAATGGTCTATTACTACTACTCACCTTCAAACAAAATATCGGTCTGCAAAAGATGCAGGCTCTCCAACCACAATTAGAGCGCATCCAACGCAAATACGAAGGCAAGACCGACCAAGCTTCACAAATGCGGATGTATCAAGAGACGCAAAACCTTTACAAGAAAAACGACATTCATCCATTTAGCGCGATGGTTGTTACCTTTATTCAGTTCCCCATCATCATTGCGATGTATCACGCTGTACAACGCTCTTATGCCGTTGCCTATGGTACTTTCTTGGGTATATCTTTAGATACAACGCCACTTTCTGGTATCACCAGTGGTCAATGGACATTCCTTTTTGTGTATATCGCTATGATTATCTGCCAGGCAGGAAATATCCTCTTACCTATGTATCTCAATAAGCGTAGAGCCATGAAAGAGGCTGATAGACATCATAGACCTTATAAACCTACTAAGAACCCCATGGGTAATTCCATGTATTTCATGATTATCTTGATTTCAGTCATCGCTATCAACTGGCCAACAGCCATGTCCATTTACTGGACTATCTCTTCCTTAGTCCAGATGCTTAAATCACTGTTAATCAACATAATCACTGAGCGTCAGGCAGAGAAAGGAGCATAGTATGAAGACTTACACAGGAAAGACTGTCGAAGATATCCTTGCTAGTATAGCCAGTGAAAAAGGATGTGAAGTCAAAGATATCAAGTATAACGTCATTGATGAATCAAAACACCTGTTTGGTATCGGTAATTCTGTAACTATCGAAGCTTATACTAGTCAAGACATCAAAGACTTTATCTTTGATTATTTAGGGGCTTACTACAGTGAGTTAGACCAAGGTGTATCCATTGAGATTATTACTAAAGACGATAGCTTTAAAGTCATCCTTGAAGGCGAAAATAACGCCCTTCTAATTGGAAGAGGTGGTCAGGCTTTAAGGGCAGTTACAACCGTGCTCAGAGCCGCCTTAAACAACACCTTCAAAACCAGAGTTGACGTCAATGTTGATGTCGGACACTATAGAGAAGACCGCTATCGCAGGGTTAAGAAACTAGCCATGCATGTAGCTAAGGAAGTACAAAAGTCCCATATCGATGTCGCATTAGACCCCATGAGTAATGACGAGCGCAAAGTCATCCATGAATATCTCAAGGATATGGAACATATCAAGACTGAAAGCGAAGACGAAGGTAAAGATCGCCACCTCGTCATCAAATACGTAGATTGATAGGCAAGTGCCTATCTTTTCTTTTAGGAAGACATAAGTCAAGTGCATATATAGTTGTGTGCGCTGTCCTCGTTGTGAGAATACTGACCTAAATTACTTCTATAAGGGACATAATGGCTGGTATTGCCGAAAGTGTGTTCGTTTTAAGCGTGTGCTGATAAATGATGACCTAGAGGCTCCTGATTACAGTGTCGTCCCTGATGGCACACTAACGATGACTTATCCCCTTACCGCCTATCAAGAAGAGGTTGCTAGTGCATGTATCAATGTTATAGAAGAATCGGATGTATTGCTGTTTGCGGTGTGCGGGGCAGGTAAGACGGAAGTTGTCATGCCTCTTATCAGTAGCTTTTTAAAGAGGGGTGAGAAGGTTTGCTATGCCATAGCTAGAAAAGAGGTCGTCTTAGAACTTTCTGAACGTTTTGAGAAGGTCTTTAAAGATAATAGCGTCACAAAGGTTTGTGGTGGCTTTACTAAGGAGCTTTATGGTGACCTAATTGTCTGTACAACCCATCAACTCTATCGTTATCCTAAGACCTTTGATTTACTCATCTTAGATGAAGTCGATGCCTTTCCCTTTAAGGGTGATACCGTCTTAAATAACATTGCCCTGAATAGTCTAAAACCTGTTACTGGTCGCATCCTATATTCTACGGCTACCATTGACCGTCATATCATAGCCTTGATGGAAAAAAGGCCCTTAGAGATTCTAGAGCTTAAAAGAAGACCCCATGGCCATCCCTTGCCTAGACCTAAGGTGTATATGCTTCCCAGGGTGTTGTTATTGGGGATGCTTATTAGGATACTAAGAGATGCTAACTCACAGATGATCATCTTTGTGGAATCGATAAGGATTTGTAAACTTTTGTATCGTTTACTTAAACCATTCTTTTCTGTTACCTATGTGTATTCTGATGCCGAGCAGCGCAATACCAATATCAAAGCCTTCAAAGACAAGAAATATAAGTTCATCATCGCTACATCTGTTTTAGAAAGAGGCATTACTATCCCCGGTGTTGATATTGTCATCCTCAAGTTCTACGAAGGCATCTTCGATAAGGCTTCCCTTATCCAAATGAGCGGTAGAGCTGGTCGGTCATTTGCACGCCCTGATGGTAAGGTATTTGTCTTAACAAGTGCCTACGATGAAGAAATAAAGTCGTGTATTAAGGAGATTGATGAAGCTAATGCGGTGTATCTATTGTGATGGTGACTATTATAAGAGGTCATCTCTTATGCATATCTATGCCACAAGAGACCCACTTTGTGAAACCTGTCGAAAAGAGCTCATATACGCTCCTAAGTCACTGCGTATAGATGACTTGAAAGTACGCTCTTTTTATAAATATGAAGGTCTTATGAAGGATTTAATACTACAGTATAAGGAGGCTGGTGATGAGGCCCTCTATAAGGTCTTCTTCTATTCTTTAATGACTCATATTACGCTACGCTATCCAGGATATCATATCGTCACTGTGCCCAGCAGTCCTACTAAGCTAGAAGGGCGAGGCTATGACCACATGAGGCTTATGACATCAATGCTACCACTAAAACATGGCCCAAGACTTATGATGAAAGAGGACTTTGACCAAGTTGGTAAGTCAAGAAAAGAGCGCATGGCTATGCTTGATAATATTGTCTTAGCTTCTAATACCTCTTTACCATCCAAGATATTGCTTATAGATGATGTCTTTACTACTGGAAGTTCCATCTATGGGGCTTATAAAGCTCTTGGTAAGCCTAAGTCTTTAAAGGCCATCACCCTATCTTATGTCGAGCACTAGAAAAGGTGCCGTAGCACCTAGTCTAGATCATTAATTATGGTGTTGTTTAAGGTTGTTTAAGGAGTTTTTCAGCTCTTTTGTCTTACAGCACGAAGTACATCCAGAACTGCATCCACAAGTTTCACAACATCCGCCCTTTCTGACGCTTCTTATAGCCAGTAATATCAAAGCAATCAGAACTATTAGGACAAATACTGTTCCCATGGTTTAGTTACTAGCAGCTCCTTGAATGCTATATCTTGTATCAGCTGGTCTTCTAACTAATAAGTAGATTAGAGCAGCAATCAAGATGACAGCTACAACAGTGAAGATACTGAAGGTACCATAGACAATTAAAGAGCTAATCTGATAAATAATTAATGATACTACATAAGCGAATAGACATTGATAACCAATGGCAAATAACG
>CAZXIB010000097.1:0-4255 GCA_964639815.1 uncultured Thomasclavelia sp.
CAATGATAATATCCCCTACTTTACAGAACAAGAGATAGAAGAAGCTTATACCTCTTATGAGTACTACCAAGAACTAGACGACTTAGGTAGAGCTACTTTAGCTATAGCTAGTATTAGTATTGACACTATGCCAACCGAAGAAAGAGAGTCTATCGGCATGATAAAGCCATCAGGATGGCAAACAGTTAGATACGACGACTTAATTGATGGTAACTACTTATACAACAGGTGTCATCTTATTGGCTATCAGCTGACTGGTGAAAACGCCAATGAACTAAATCTTATAACAGGTACCCGCTATATGAATGTTGAGGGTATGTTGCCCTTTGAAGATGCCGTAGCTACCTATGTCAAAGAAACTAATAACCATGTCCTTTACAGGGTAACACCTATATACGAAGGTTCTAACTTAGTAGCTAGTGGTGTCCTTATAGAAGCTATAAGTATCGAAGATGGTGGAGAGCTAATGTTCTGTGTCTTTGTATACAATGTCCAACCCTGTATAGAAATAGACTACTCTAATGGTGATAGTAAGGCCATAGATGGTTGTACTGTAGATTAATGTCTTCTATAAAAGCATCCCTTTATAATCGACAAAATTACAGAAAACTGTCCTTGTATAGTCGACAAAATACTGATATATTGTAAGTAATGAATCACGAACTACTAAAAACAGTCATCTTTGACCAACATGCCGTTATAAAGGCAGCCAACATCATCGAGCGCAACTACGTATTTGAGGATAACGCCAACTATGTACTAGTAGGTATGCGCCGTGCTGGAAAATCAACTCTTCTTTATGACATAGCTAGAAAGCTTGTATCACAGGGCGCAGAATGGAACCAAATCATCTACGTCAATTTTGAAGATGAGCGCTTATTAGAATTTACTGCTTCTGATTTTAATGACCTTGTCGCCATCCAGAGTGAACTCAGCACAAAGAAAGGCTACTTCTTCCTTGACGAAGTACAGAATATAGATGGTTGGGAAAGGTTTGCCCGTCGTATGGCAGACAGTAAAGAGCGTGTCTACATCACCGGTAGCAATGCAAAACTAATGAGTAAAGAGATTGCCTCAACACTTGGTGGTCGCTGCCTTACTAAAGTGATTACACCTTATAGCTTTGATGAGTACCTAGAAGCCCAAGAGATACCACATACATACTCTGACGTACTAGAGACCAAAACAAATGGAAAGATACAGGCAAGCCTTGCGACATACATGAAGTATGGTGGTCTACCAGAAACTCTTCTCTACCAACAAAAAAGAGAATATCTCTCTAGCGTCTACCAGAAGGTATTATTAGGCGATATCATCACTCGAAACAACATCCGCAGTGATTATGCCATCAAGATGCTCATCAAGAAGATTGCCGAAACTGTTACAAGTGACGTCTCCTTTTCTAAGCTATATAACACCCTAAAGACAGTTGGTATCAAAATTAGTAAAGACACGGTAATCGATTATATAAGTCACGCAGAAAGCTCTTACCTCCTCTTTCATCTTTCTAACTTCTACGCCTCTTCCTTTATAGACAAAGAAGGAAGTCGTAAGTACTACTTTATTGATAATGGCTTACTTAACCTATTTTTAGACCACAAAGAAGGAGCACTTTTAGAGAATGTCGTAGCTACTGCACTAACACGCGTTTTCCCTGAAGGACTTTTCTATATCAAGTCTTCTAAGACCGGACTTGACATAGACTTTTACTTACCAGAGATAAGCACAGCTATACAAGTAGCCTACTCCTTAGAAGGTGATGCCAGAAAACGTGAAATAGATGGCCTTAGAAAACTAGCTCGTCTACAAAAGACTAATAAGCTAATAATCGTCACCTACCAAGAAGAAGAGACCATCAAAGTCGATGATATAACAATAGAAGTAATGCCACTTTATCGCTTCTTACTACAGGTAAATGACCTCAAGACCACTAGTGAGTAGTTTTGCTTCTACTTCACCTAATAAAGTCTGTTCTTTGATAGGGTTCTTTCTTAGGTAGCCCATACTCCTTTTTACCTAAAGCGATAGACCTCATAAGAAAGGTCATATTGCGTGCTAATGTCCGCATGGTCTGTAAACCTTCAGCATCCTCTTTTGCATCACCTCTTTTTGTGCCATGAACCATGTTCCAGTATTGACTAGAAGCTATTGGCATACCACTAATAGTGAAGTACTTGTTTAGTTCATCAAAGGTAGCACTCAGTCCTCCACGCCTAGCAACCACAACACTAGCTCCTACCTTCATAGTCTTATCGAAGTTAGAACTATAAAAAAGTCTATCTAAAAAGCAAATGAGTGTGCCATTAGCTGATGCATAGTATACAGGACTAGCTATGACTAGACCATCAGCATCCTTAAACTTGGTGTTAACCTCATTTACCTCATCATCAAGGACGCACTTACCATGCTTATCACAATAACCACAGTCCATACAACCTCTGATAGCTTTCTTACCCACATCTATGACTTCTACTTCAACATCCTCGGCCTTAAATACCTTAGCCATTTCTTGGATTGCTATAGACGTATTACCATCAACTCTAGGACTACCACTTATTATCAGTACCTTCATCTTTAGACCTCCCATTACTTACGATTATAGTCTAGTTGTCAAGGCATAATGAGAGACAATAGCTACATAACCCTATATCGATATAGGAAATTAGCAATCTTACCTGTCCTTGACCCTCCAGTGTCCGGTCTTGTCTGATCCAACACGCTCAATGACACCCTTATCCTTTAGGGATTTTATCGCTCTATCGATAGTGCGAGCAGAGATACTAAGCGTATCAATAAGATTAGACCTTGTAACAGCAAGGTTGGTGGCAATTGCCTTATATACAAGCAATTCGTTTTTGTTTAATCCTGCAAAATCTACTTTGCCATTTACACTGCCATCATTGCCATTTACTTTGCCATTTACACTGCCATCATTCCTTACATTGTCCATTATATTGTCGCCATTACGTATAGTGGCATTGAGCATAAAGGCATTATCAGTATATTCTGGTGCTGGAAGTCCAGCCTCAGCCATTTCTTTGAACATACGGTCAATACCTTCGCCAAATTCTCTGACAAAATCATATTCTTGCATGAAATGGGCAATTTTGGGATTGCGTGAAAAGTGTACGGTACGGAAATTGCTAAAGCGGACGATGCCAGGTAGTGTGCCAGGACTCTCTACGGTAATGTGGTCGTCAAACATCTTTATCTGAATGTCCGTGCCTTTGATACTATAATCTCTATGAGCAATAGCGTTGATGATAATCTCTTTCCAAACAAACTCAGGATATTCCGAAGTAGTGATAAACCTGCCATCTGCCCCAAGCCGTGTGTGCTCCTTTATCTGGCTTCCTACAAAGTCGATTGATTGTTGTACCATGTCGAGGATTTTTCCCCCAAAAATCTTATCCTTGATGACATTCATTTCGGTGCCGACTTTAGCTTCTGTGCCGTCATAACGGATAAAACGCACCCAAGCCCTAGGGAAGAAGCGTTGTGGATCTTTTCCAAAAAGAAGTAGTGCCGCTCCACTCATTTCCTCTCTACCATTATGGTGGACAATATAGTCTTTGTTTTGTCTGATGTATTCCTCAGCAGTCTTCGTATAACCTATTTTCTTACAGTAGTCAGACACAAAGTCCATATCAATATCATCTATGGTAGAGCGAAATACGGGCTCATCTTCGTAGTAGCGTGAACCTTTAGCATACATGAGCTGCAAGCGTTCATCGAAGCTTAGCCTCTTTGATTTGTCGCCCATTCGGTAATACACTTCGTCTTGCTGGTTGGCATGAAGTTCTGCACTTTGGGGGATGGTCATTATTAAAAGGTGATTATCATCTACGCTTTTATCAGTACACTCGACTTTATCAATCGTTACTCTTATCGATGGGTTACAGTAATCAAAGGGGACGCGGAGAATATCATTGACTCTTTCGGTGTATGCGTCTATACCTGTTATTTCACCATTATCTTCAACACCTATAACAATCGTGCCACCATCAGCATTGGCAAAGGCCACAATATGATTGGATAAACTCTTGGCGTCAATCCTCACACTTTTGCGCTCAAAGACCCGACCTTCCTTTTTCGTGCATAATTCTTCAAGTGAGTATTTCATACAAATGCCTCCTACTACCAAAGTAAATAGCACTTTGAGGTATAATCCTATATGTTTGTATTTGTTTAATTCACTTACTTTATTTTCTGTACACTTCCCGTCTGTGTCCTACAGAACATAGCAAGCATGATA
>CAZXIB010000098.1:0-4251 GCA_964639815.1 uncultured Thomasclavelia sp.
TTGACCCCAAAACCTGCCCCCAAAATTAGAAGACCCCAAGAAAATTTGGATACCCCTTTTCTTTTGGCCTATACAAGGAAAAAGGCCCAAGCGCAATGCCTAGACCTTCTCCCGGTAGGAAATAAATACGAAAAACAATCAATATGGTAAGTTTCTAATCAACTACCCTGACCTTTATTGTACACTAAATAGCGAATCTGTAAAGGCTTACAGGTTAAAAACATGTATATTGCCTTTAAGATTTATGCTAAATTGGACATATGCTACACATGGAAGGGAGACTATGACACTGACTTTTTTTGATATCGAATGGGGAATGTTCCTCGGTGGTCTCGGCATGTTCTTGTATGGCATCGTCCTGATGGGCGATGGTCTCAAGGCCTTCGCTGGTGACAAGTTACGCGTCTATATTGACAAATATACATCTAAGCCATGGCAAGGCTTCTTGATAGGACTTATTATCACTGCCATCATCCAATCGTCTAGTGCGACATCTTCTATCTGTATCGGCTTTATCAGGGCTGGTCTTATGACCTTAGAGCAAGCCGCTGGTATCATCATTGGTGCCAATATCGGCACAACGGTGACGGCCTTTCTAATTGGTCTATCAGTTGATCAGATATCCGTCTATCTAATCTTCTTTGGCGCTTTTATGTTACTGATGATGTCAAAGCAGAAGATTCAAGATATCGCTAGAGTCATAGTAGGCTTTGGTCTACTCTTCTTTGCGATTACACTAATGAGCGATACGCTAGAGCAGTTAGCCTATGTGCCAGAGTTTATCGCCTTTGCTGAGGCTTGCACTACTAATCCGCTTATCGGTCTTTTTGGTGGTATCGTCATGACCATGGCTATGCAGTCATCATCGGCCTCGATTGGTATTATCCAACTCTTCTATAGTAGTGGAGCGATATCCTTTATCGGTGTCATACCATTTCTATATGGCGCTAATATCGGTGCTACTATCACCGCCATCCTCGCTTCTATTGGTGGTAATTCTACTGCTAAATCAGCTGCAGCCTTCCATCTTACCTTCAATGTCATCGGTACTGTTATAGGCATGGTATGCTTGTACCCTCTATACAACCTCATGACCTACCTTACAGAGATCTTCGGTATCAATCCGATGATGGAGATAGCGCTGACGCACATCCTATTCAATGTCATCACTTCGGCTGTTGTCTTCCCGTTTATCAAACAGATTTGTGCCCTCATACGCAAGGTCATACCAGGACAAGAACCACAAAAGCTCGATGTCGATACGGGCGAACTTGTACCTAATAACTTTCCCGTTGTTGCGACAGCCTTAGCGGCTGCTAGTCGCTTTATCTTACAGATGAAGACCATCGTTAGAAACAATATGGAAAATACGCGCAATTATGTAAGTCTAGAAAAGGAAGATGAGGAATCCTTTACGACTATCAATGATTTAGAAAAGACTATTGATAAACTTGATGGCGACATCACGACCTTCCTTACTAGTCTGCACTCTAACGAGATGAGCGAAGAAACTTCTAAAGATGCGACACTATTTTTAGAAATAGTTAAAAATCTTGAAAGAATTGGTGATATCGTCGTCAATATCGCTGAGTTTACCCGCATGGTTCACGAAGATAATGACAACTTCTCACCAGCTGCCTATGCTGAACTGGATGATATGTTTGTAAAGCTTGGTCAGATGCTTGACATGACCTTTGATTACTTAGAATTTGCTGATTTGGCCGTCTTTGAAGATATACTAGCAGAAGAGACAGTAGTAGACAGTATGGAATACAACTATCGTCAAAATCACTTTAAACGCATGGTTACCAAGGAATGTACTGGTGCTGTCGCTTCTTCGGTCTATGCTGACATCTTGAGTAATCTCGAGCGTATCGGTGACCACTGTGTCAACATTGCCCGCTTTGCCTTCGAAAGTAAAGAGTAACCATGAATAAAAAAGAAGCCTTAGAAAAACTTAATAATTGGGAATACGAAAGCAGCATCTATGAGATGTTTCTAACCATCGCTAACTTCGACAGCGAAACTATCGCTCCCAAAGCTGGTGGCGAATATCGCAATAAGCGCATTGCTGACTTTGCTACTAAACACTATGAACTAAAGACAGATGCAAAGATTTATGAGGTCTTGACCTTTCTAAAAGATATCGACTTAGACGAAGAAGACAAGCGTCGTGTAGAACTTTATCTCAAGGACTTTGAGGCCCTATCAAAGGTTCCTAAAGACTTCTTTACTGAGTATCAGATGGCCTTACTAAAGGCTGGTATCAGCTGGCATGAGGCCAAGGATAAAGATGACTATAAACTATTTAAAGAAGACCTCATCAAAAACATCCAAATGACTAAGGAATACGCTGGCTATATCGATAGCTCTAAGCCTATCTATGATGTCTTATTAAATGAATTTGAAGAGGGTTCTAGTATGGCCTTCTACGATGAGTTCTTTGCCCTTATTAAGGAAAGGTTACTACCGCTTATCGCTAGGATAAAAGATAAGCATATCGATGATGAGTTCTTGTATCGCTACTATCCAAAAGATGGCCAAGCTAAGGTCATGGACTTTATTAAAGAGTATCTTGGCTTTGATGAGTCTTGGGGCGCTATGGCTTTATCACTTCATCCCTTTTCCACTTCACTTTGTTCTGATGATTGTCGTGTAACTACTCACTACGATGAGTATAGCCTAGTCTCTAGTATCTATTCCATTGTCCATGAGATTGGTCATGCCTACTATGAACACCAAGTAAATCCTGCCTATGATGGCACATCGCTAAAACGCATGTCCTTTGGTGCCCATGAGTCACAGAGTCGCTTCTTTGAAAACTACTTAGGCAAACGCAAGGCTTTCATCGCTAAATACTACGACTACCTAAAAGAAGTCTTCCCTACTGAGCTAAAGGATGTCTCCTTAGACCAGTTCTATAAGGCCGCTAGTGCTTCTAAACCCAGTCTCATTCGCATCGATGCTGATGAGCTGACCTACCCCATCCACATCCTTATTCGCTATGAGCTAGAGAAAAAGATATTCGCTAATGAGATTGACCTTGATAAGCTTGATGAATACTGGAATAAGGCTTATAAGGACTATCTTGGCCTTGATGTAACCAGTTCGGCCAGTGGCATCTTACAAGATATTCACTGGTCTAGTGGCTACTTTGGCTATTTTCCAACCTATGCCTTAGGTAGTGCTATAGGCGCACAGCTACTAGCAACCATGCAAAAAGACATCGATATCGATGAGTGTCTAAGTAATGATGTATCCAAGATTACAGCCTGGCTAAAAGATAACTTCCAAAAATATGGGGCCTTATATAAACTCGATGAGCTACTTAAAAGAAGTACTGGCCAGAGTTTTAACCCCCACTACTACATCGACCATCTAGTCGACAAGTATACTAAGCTATATGAACTAGACTAAGAGGGACTACCCTCTTTTTCTATAGGTTCTGCCTCCCTTTTTAAAAGGTCACGTATCTCCTCTAATAGGATAACCTCCTCGGACTTTTGCTTAGTTTCTTCTTTAGGGCTATCTTCTTTCTTCTTAGCAATGGCATTGAGCGATTTGACTAAGATAAAGACGTTAAAGGCTATGACAAGAAAGGATATAACGGTATTGATGAAGTTTCCTACCATTATCTGAGCTCCATCGATACCAATCGATAAACTGGAAAAATCGATACCACCGGTAAGTACTCCCATAAACGGTGTAAAGATGTCTTCGACTAGACTGTCAACAATTGAAGTAAAGGCGCTACCAATGATGACACCTACAGCCAAATCTAAGACGTTACCACGCATCGCAAAGGTCTTAAACTCTTCTATAAAACGTTTCATTATCCTCTCCCTATACAAAAAAACAGCCTAATTGGCCGATAAATTACGGTGGTGGAGCATAGCGGGATCGAACCGCTGACCTCCTGCGTGCAAAGCAGGCGCTCTCCCAGCTGAGCTAATGCCCCAAATAAAACTTGATAAAGAAATTGGTGGGCCTGAATGGATTTGAACCAACGACCTCACCCTTATCAGGGGTGCGCTCTAACCACCTGAGCTACAGGCCCATTGAACCAACGCTTTATCAAGCGCCAACTCATAATACCAAAAGTACCTAAGAGAGTCAAGGGCTAGCGCTCACCTTCTCTTTGCCGCTTGAGCTCTGTGTAGTGTCGATAAAGGTCATTCTTGGATATGCCGATGTCACTAGAGACCTTTCTTATGGCATCTTTAGAGCTCATACCATCTTCGATTAGGGTCT
>CAZXIB010000099.1:0-4217 GCA_964639815.1 uncultured Thomasclavelia sp.
CAACGCCGGCCACAACGCCAGTCATATCGCCCGCCATAACGCCGGCCAGAGCACCGGTCATAACGCCGGTCGAAACGACAGCCAGAACTGCGCCCACCAGGACGCCAGGCAGGGGACAAATCGCCGTCTCGAGTTTCCCACGGCGGCCCAGGCCGCCATGAACATGACCGGGACGGGCGAGAACCATGCCCTGTCCGGTCGCGTGTCCGGCGGAACGGCCGTTGGCGCGTCCGTTGGCGTGTCCGTTGGCATGCCCGGCAGCATGGCGAGGGACATGTCTTCTCCCCGCAACGCCCCGCGCGAGGAGCCGAACGTATCTTTCGAGGCGGGCGTTTTGGCCGGCCAGGGGCAGCAGGCGGACAACGCTTCCGCGGCCGCGTCGCCGGTCGCGAACGAGCTCGGGGCAAAGGCAGCCGACACGGCCGGCAAGCCCGCGTCTTCCGCGGGGAAGGGGCTTTCCGGGAACGTGGAGGGCTCCTGCGGTTGCGACTGGTGGCTCTTCGTGCTCGTGGTCATGCTGCTTGGCGTGGGGCTTGTCATGGTGCTCTCCGCGAGCGGCATCATGGCCGAGTCCAACTACGGGGACAAATATTTCTTCTTCAAGCGCCAGCTGGTCTTCGCCTTTGGCGGCGGCATCTGCATGGCCGTGGCGGCCATGCTCCCCAGAAGTCTCCTCTATCGCCTCCACTACCCCCTGCTGGCCGTGGTGCTCGTCCTGGTGCTCTTGACGCTCTCGCCGCTTGCGCCCTCCATCAACGGCGCCCATCGCTGGATTCCCCTTGGTCCCATCAACATACAGCCCATGGAGTTCGTGAAGATAGCCCTTGCCCTCTATCTCGCCTTCTACATGTCCGAAAAGCAGGAACTCGTTAAGACCTTCACCAAGGGCGTGATCCCGCCCGCCATAGTGACCGGGACCTTCTGCTTCCTCCTGCTCCTGCAGCCCGACTTCGGCTCCGCCGTGGTGCTCGCCCTCATGCTCCTTCTCATGAGCATAGCCGGCGGCACCCGCGTCATCTACGTGTTCACGGCAGCCGTGCTCGGCATCATCTCCCTGGGTGCCCTGGCCATACTCGAGCCCTACCGCATGCGCCGGCTCTTGGCCTTCCTCGACCCCTTCCAGGACGCCCAGAATACCGGCTACCAGCTCGTGCAGTCCCTGCTCGCCATAGGCTCCGGATCCTTCTTCGGGGTGGGCATGGGCGCCTCGCGGCAGAAGATGTTCTACCTGCCCGAGGCCCACAACGACTTCATAATGGCGGTGCTTGCCGAGGAAATGGGCTTTGTGGGCGTGAGCGTGGTCATGCTGCTCTTCCTCATGCTGTTCCGCCGCTGCTATCTCATCATCAAGGGCCAGGACGAGCTGCGCGCCCGCTACACGGCCTTCGCGCTCACCCTTGTCATAGGCCTCGGCTTCGTCCAGAACCTCGCCGTCGTCATGGGGGCGGCCCCGCCCAAGGGCGTGCCCATGCCGTTCTTGAGCTACGGCGGCTCCAACCTGCTCGCCATGATGATCTGCGTGGGCCTTTTGCTCAATTTTTCGCGAACGGCCAAAATGCCCCATTGACGGGGCCGGCCCGTTCGGCGAAAAGGGGCGTCGCCCGGGACCGGGACAACGCGCCCCGCTTGTCCCCTTCCCCAAAGATCGGCAAAGCGCCCCTCGTCCACGCCCCGCCACCACGCCCCTCGGCCCTGGTCCCTGGCCCAGTCCATGACACTCGGGCAGGATACTCGGCAATGGCATTCGGCAATGGCATTCGGCAAAGACACTCGGGCATGATATTCGGCAAAAACATTCGCCAGGGACAGTTGCCAGGGACATTCGCAAGGGACTGCCGCAATCGCCCCGGACAGGTTAGCGGACAGGACAGGTTTGCGGCCAGGTTCGCGGGCAGGGGACCATGCCACAAGAAGACAAGGGAGCCATCCTGAAATGAAACGGGTTCTTCTCACGACAGGCGGCACTGGAGGCCACATATTCCCGGCGCTGGCCGTGGCCGAGGAACTTCGCAAGACCTTTCCCGGCATCGAGCTGCTCTTTGTGGGCTCGCGATACGGCCAGGAACGGCGCCTGGCCGAAAGGGCGGGCATCGACTACGTGGGACTTCCGGTCAGGGGAGTCTTGGGCCGCGGCCTGAACGCCCTGGGGGCCCTTGCCCGTCTGGGCCTTGCCGTGCCCGCGGCCGTGAGGCTCGTGCGCGATTTCGCCCCGGACTGCGCGGCCGGCTTCGGCTCCTACGCGGCCTTCGCGCCCCTGCTGGCGGCGCGCATCCTGCGGGTGCCATCCGTCCTGCACGAGCAGAACGCCGTGGCCGGGGCCAGCAACACGGTGCTCTCGCGCCTGTGCGACCGCATCTGCACGTCGCTCCCCGAGACCAGGGGCTTCGAGGGACGGGCCTTCGTGCAGACCGGCAATCCCGTGCGCCAGGACATCGTGGCCGTGGGCCAGAGGGAACGGGAATTTTCGGGCAGGCGCCTGCTCGTCATGGGCGGCTCCCAGGGCGCGCACGCCATCAACATGACCATCTGCGACATCCTGCCGACATTGAGGGAGCTGGGCGTCGAGATTCGCCACCAGACCGGCAACGGCGACGAGGAGGCGGTGAAAAGGGCCTATGCCAGGGCTGGCATCGAGAACTGCGTGGTCGCTCCCTTCTTCGACGACATGGCAGAACTCTACGCCTGGGCGGACCTTGCGGTCTGCCGGGCAGGCGCCAGCACCGTGGCCGAGCTCTGCGCCGCGGCGCTTCCCTCCATCCTCGTTCCCTTCCCCCATGCCATCCACGATCACCAGACCCGCAACGCCGAGGCCATGGAAAAGGCCGGGGCGGCAAAGGTCCTTGCCCAGAGGGACGTGACCGCCGAGTCCCTGGCGCTGGACATCCAGGGCCTTCTGTCCTCGAGGGAGACGCTCTCCTCCATGGCGAGCTCGGCCCTCTGCCTAGCGAGCCCGGATGCCGCGGCCAACGTGGTGCGCCAGATGCGGGAGGCGGTGCTGGCCCGCGCCTCGAAGGTGCGCCAGAAGGGTCCCCGCGTCTGATGGGGACGTAAGGCGCCTTTGGCACGAGAATCCGGCGCGGGATGCCGTCACGGGATGCCGGCGCGCGATGCCGGGCCACGCCCCGGGCGAGCCCGGCAAACCCCGGGGGAACCCGAAACTTGCCTGACACTTTTCGTCCCCCTAGCGAGGGGGACCCCCTCGAAGACGGACCTCTCCCCGACCAGGAGAGGGTCCCGGGCACAGACATGAACCAGAGATTCAAGCACGTCCACATGGTGGGCATAGGCGGGGCCGGCATGTGCGGCATCGCCGAAGTCCTGCTCCAGCTGGGGTACGAGGTGTCGGGCTCCGACCAGTCCGACTCCCAGACCATCCAGCGTTTGAGAACGCTTGGCTGCACCGTGTACGTGGGGCACGACGCCTCCCATGTGGGCACCGAGCAGGTGCTTGTGAAGTCCACCGCCATTTCCGAGGAAAACCCGGAAGTGGTGGAGGCAAGGCGCCTCGGCATTCCCGTCATCCCGAGGGCCGAGATGCTGGCGGAGCTCATGCGCCTCCGCCAGGGCATCGCCATAGCCGGCACCCACGGCAAGACCACCACGACCTCGCTCACGGCCTCCATCTTCGACGCCGCGGGTCTCGACCCCACGGTCATCATCGGCGGCCGCCTCAACGTCTACGGCACCAACGCCCATCTGGGCACCGGCGACTACCTCATCGCCGAGGCCGACGAGTCGGACGGCTCCTTCCTCTGCCTTCTGCCCATCTTCAACGTGGTGACCAACGTGGACGAGGATCACCTCGACTACTATCACGACCGCGAGACCCTGGACGCGACCTTCGTCCAGTTCATGAACAACGTTCCCTTCTACGGCCTCAACGTGGTCTGCGGGGACGACAGGGGCGTCATGCGCCTGTTGCCGAGGGTCAGGCGCCCGGTATTGACCTATGGTCTTGGCGAGGGCAACCAGCTGAGGGCCGAGCCCCTGGAGCTTGGGCGCGGGAGCCTTTTCAGGGTGATCCACAAGGGGGAGGTACTTGGCGAGGTGCGCCTGCCGCAGCCTGGCGTCCACAACGTGCGAAACGCGCTCGCGGCCACGGGCATAGCGCTTGCGGCAAACATCCCCTTTGCGGACATTGCCAGGGGCCTTGGCTCCTTTGCCGGCGTTGCCCGCCGCTTCGAGTTCAAGGGCGAGCGGAGGGGCGTGTCCGTCTA
>CAZXIB010000100.1:0-4168 GCA_964639815.1 uncultured Thomasclavelia sp.
CTTAAAAATTGAGATATTCTATCAGCATTAGCCATCTTCACATTGGTTTTATCAAAAACATCTATACAGTCTTTCTCTTTATTAAATAATTTAATAACCATATAGCCAGCATAGTCTTCTTCTACTAAGCCATTTAAATTACCAAGTTCTTTTCTATAAGCAACAAATTGTTTTTGACTAAATTTAGAAACTAAGAAAACAACAAGTAATGTAAATGGAAGTGAACATAAAGCGACTAAAGCTAATTGCCATTTGGTAACGAGCATCGCAATCAATGTACCTACAAATAATATACTGGCATTAGAAAGCGAGATGATAATGCTTTGAAGATTTCTAGAAATATTATCGACATCGTTAGTTCCTATAGATAACGTATCTCCATATGGAACACGGTCATAATATGATAATGGAAGTCTATCAAGTTTATCTTTAATATCTTTTCTCATGTTATAGGCATATCTATTTGTAAGTGAGACTGTTAAAAATTGAGCTAACCATAGTAAGAACGCACTTAAGACATATAGGCCTAAAAGTAGACCAAAGCGACTAAAGAAGAAACCCCATTTAATTTGAACAGTTAAAATACTTCCATCATATACAAAGGATAATAATTCGGTTTCCGCATCGCTTGCAGTGATAGTTGATGAACTATCAAAAGTTGGGAATGCCCCATTTAACAAATTATTTAAAACGATTGGTGAAATGATAGTTAAAACAGCCGATAAAACAGTAATAAAAATGACAAGAATGATTAAAAGACGCTCTTTTTTGAATTCTTTAACCATTCTTTTGAAGGTGGTACCGAAATTTTCAGGTTTAGCATCTGAACGATTGAATGGTGGCATTAGGCTTTACCTCCTTCCATAGCTGTTTCACGATAAAGTTTTATCGTCTTTTCTATTTCGTCTGCATCAAGTTGCGATTTAACAATATCTTGATAAACCTTACATGAGCGAATAAGGTCACTATGTTTTCCTTGACCAGCTATTTTTCCTTCGTTTAAAACGATGATATTGTCAGCATCTAAAATAGAACTAACACGTTGAGCAACAACTATAACACTTGACCCAGTCGTGTATCCTTTTAAAGCTGAACGAAGCTTAGCATCGGTTTTAAAATCAAGAGCACTAAAGCTATCGTCAAATATATATATTTCAGCTTGTTTAACTAAAGCTCTAGCAATACATAGACGTTGTTTTTGTCCACCAGAGAAGTTTTTACCATTTTGAGATACAAAACTATCTACCCCTTCAGATAACTTAGAAACAAAATGAGTAGCTTGAGCAACATCAAGAGCTTTATTTATTTCTTCCGTGCTAGCATCTTTTTTACCAAACTCTAAGTTTGATCTTATTGTTCCTTTAAATAATAGAGCAGTTTGAGGTACGAAACCTAAACGATCTCTAACAATGTCGCTTGGTAAATCTTTAATATTTATTCCATCAAGAAGAATTTCTCCTGTGGTTGCATCATAAAATTTAGGTATTAAATTTATGATGGTTGATTTACCGCTACCTGTTGAACCGATGATGGCGGTAGTCGTTCCAGGCTTAGTTTTAAATGATATATTTTCGACACATGGTTTATTGCTTCCTGGATAAGTAAACGAGACATTTTTAAACTCAATTACGCCTTTTTGTTTTGACTCTTTCAACTTATTTAAAGCAATATCTTTTATAGATTCATCGATGTTAGTAGTCATTGTTTTACTAACATATTTTTTATATTTTAGTCTTACTTTTTTACGTTCAACATGATACTTTTGATGAATCTTTTCATATTCAGAAATATAAAATTTTAGTGGGGATTTGCGGGCTTTTTCTTCAGAAAGTTGAGAAAAATTGAATTTTACGAGCTCATAATTAAAGCCAACCTTATATTCTTTTTCGTATTTTTTATATAGAGGCTCTAAGGCTTTTTCTTCTTTAGAATATAAGTCATTTAAGATCTTTTGATAGGTATCATAATGTTCGTTAAAAGATAGACTACCTTCATCAAATTTATTACTGTCAACATCCAAAACCTCGTTGATACGTTTAGTCGATGCGATAGCTTGAGGCATCATAATGAAGATCATTGCAAACATAACAAATGACATCATAATTTGTGAACTATATTGTGCAACGACAGATATATTTTCTATTTGAGTAGAGACGCTAGAAATAATGGTAGCTAGCTCTCCGCTTACTCCACTAATTAAATAAAAACCTAAGGCATAAATACCTATAAAGCATAAGTTAAAAATGACGTTAACAAATGGATCAGCTAGTGTCATAATTCGATTAACACGAATATTTACAGTAGTTAGATCTTTATTAGCAACAGCAAATTTTTTAGTTTCGGTCTCTTCTTGATCATATGCTCTAATAACTCTAATACCAGTAAGATTTTCTCTTAAAATAACAGTTGCATTATCGATTCTTTCTTGAACCTTCTTAAATAGTGGTGATGCTAAATATAGCAAAATAAGCATCATAACTAATAAAAGAGGTAAAGCTATACATAAAACAACTAATAAATTTATATCAACTAAAGACGTTTTAATAATAGCTATAATCATCATGGTAGGAGCCATAATTAAAACTCTTACTGCCATTAAAATGAAGCTTTTTACTTGTTCTATGTCGTTAGTAGTTCTAGTTATTAAAGTTGCTGTACCAAAAGTATTATATTCAGTAAAAGAAAGAGTAGTTACTTTCGCAAACATTATTTCTCTTAATTTTTTACCAACATAAGCTGATAGAGTACTTGCACTAAAAAACTGAATAACGGCTAAACATATGACCCCAACCGAAATAAGAATCATATATCCGCCTTGGATTAATATTTCTTCAGTGCTTCCAGATGTAGTTACTAAAGTTTGAATGCTACCCATATATTCAGGTAGCATGAGTTGTAAATAACATTGGCCAATAATAGCTGCTGCAGCTAAAAGTAAGAAATACCATTTATGCCATATAAATTTTAATAGTCTAAGCATAATTATTTCGCCTTTTTAAGAAAAATCTGCATTATGGCATCAACTGAAGGTAGTCCATAATTATTTCTATTTTTTATTCTAGCCGTTGCTAATCCTTGGAATGTAGATATATAGGTTATAAGTAAATCTTGATAAGAAATAGAATCTTCAAAAACACCTTTTTCCTGTTCCTTTTTAATAAGTTCTATAATGTGATCGAATATGGATCCAACATCACTTTTCTTACTTAGTTCTTTATAGTTACAGAAAAGCAAAAAGTTGATTACATATAATTTTTTAATATCAGTAGCGATACAATCTAAAAGAGTTTCAGTAAATTGTTTGAAAAAACTATACCCTGTATGGTGTTCTATACCCCAATTACGAGCATCTTCAACAAACATATCTTTAGAAGCCTCTTTAATTGCTTCTACTAAAGCATCTTTATCTTTGAAGTAATGATAAAAAAGACCATGAGATATATTGAGTTCTTTTGCAATATGATCTACTTTAACTTTCTCTATACCGTTTTCGTAAAATAGTCTAAGCGCAGTATCAATAATCGCTTGACGTCTTTTTTCTTTAAGTAAATTTGCACGTTGTTGTCTATCCATAATTTTCTCCTTTGATAAATATAGTCGTTGTTGACATTTATGTCAATAAAAAAATCAATTTTGAATAATATATTTTTTAAAACGATTATCGACTTGTTGAAATTGCCGAAATTAGGAGTAAAAAAGAACGCAGTTTTTCATTTTAAATATTTTAAAACATGTAGTTTTTAGGATTTTTTCCTGCAAAACCCCAGTAAAATTTTAAAAAACTAACAATTATCTATTGGTTCTTCTTGTTTATTAAATCTGAAAAATAAGAAAGTTGCTAAGCAACAAGTTGCAAGCAATAACACGATACCCAAAGCAAAATCCCATATATAGTCATATGCATTATTAGTCCATAGTTCATATAAATTCAAAATAATAGGATTATAAAAAATCACAAAAATTGAACCTACTGAGAAGCCTAAAGTTGCGTAGTTAAAATAGCTTCGATATTTATTAATTAATATATAAACAATTTGAGCAAAACAATATATCCCAAGTAGATAACCAATAATTAAACAAGCAATTAATAAAATAATCATTGGTTGATTTGCTATAGCTTCAAAGCTAAGTAAACTTATTATATTTTCATAGTAGTTTATTAAAATTA
>CAZXIB010000101.1:0-4160 GCA_964639815.1 uncultured Thomasclavelia sp.
GGTGTCTTGAAAGGAAGACAGCTTTGCCCTATCCATCAGTCCATATGCCTTGAAATTTTAAGAACGACTTTTTCGCATGAATCGGGTAAAGTGACATGGCGTACGTCCCTTTTTAGGGGAATTTGCATTAATGATCTATGTTTGTCCGCTCATTCCACATCGAGGACGTTTCGCTCTGAAAAAAATTCCGTTAAGATTTGAGGGCTGCGACAGATGAATAACCTCTCCTTTGTGGATTACAGCTCTTCACTCATGTCGCAATTTAGGTATTAACCAAGGGCTTTTCTTCCCGTATCTAAATACACAATGACATCAACTATGCGCCGTTTCTGGGATTCAGCTAAAGGCAGGTCGTTTACTTTATCTAGTGGCATCCAAACAAACTGACTCGATTCCTCATCTAATCGCACATCGAGATTCTTTGCTTCGCCATAGTACACAATGGTGAATTCTTGACGGACCTCGCCATCTGAATATGCAACACGGATATTTGGGTCTGTATATGTACCAATGATGTCCTTGATCTCAACGCTTAAGCCGCTCTCTTCCTTCACTTCACGCAGAGCACAGTCGATCATGCTTTCGCCAAATTCTAATGTCCCGCCTGGCAAAGTCCACTTTTTATTATCTCTTCTGTGAAGCATGAGTAGCTCTTTCTTTTCATTTAGTATGGCCACGGCTGCTGCAGGCCTAATGGAGTTTGCCTTTGGAGCATCTGCACAATAAAAGAAATCCGTCCTAATAGTTCTCATCTTTTCAGTTAACCATTTTTCTGTTTCTGAACCGACCTCTACTAGTTGCTTGTCATTTATGGATGGAATTTTGATAAAGAGGATATTAGTTCCCGCTTTCACACGCTGAGCATATGCCGTTCCTGGAAAGATCGCATAGAAATCTCCTTTGCGGAACGCTGATACTTTACCCGTCTCGACATCCATATACTCCGTCCACCCACTGATCATATATTGGTATTCCGTCGCTACACTATGAACATGTGCAGGTTCATGCGTATAATCCGGATAACTCGAAATACCTATTTCTAGTCGCTCGTCTCTTATGAAATCAATTTCTTGCGGGCTTGACAAGTCACCTGTAAAATACTGGCGCGTTGCCCTCTCGAGCGATCTTTTAATGGTTTCATTTTCGATCTTTACAATCTTTCCCATTTTGTTCCTCCATCACAGAAAATAGAGTTTAAGATAAGCGTTATCACTATTGCATAGCTCTTCAATTGCTTCGATGCAGCTACCATATTGCATTTTCTTCGCCAGTTCAAGGCTTTTCTTACAAGCGACCCTAATAGGGGCAATTCCCACTCTGCTTTCACAGGCGGCCAATAGAGCCTCGCTCATAATTAGGCCCCACTCTTGCTTGATCTGCTTATATATGCAAAGAGCCCTTGAGGCAAACTCCGTAGCTTCTTTTAAATTTCCCAAATGATAATTGATGTTTCCGATTCCTAAATTAGAGTGAGCTACCCATCCAAGTATTCCGTTTGTTGTTGAATACTGAAGAACACTTTCATAACATGCTAGTGCCTCATCATGGCATCCCATACAGGTATAGATATTTCCTAATGCACCAAGCAGATAATTCTCATAACGTCCGGCGATTGCTTCGTGCTCGTCAACATAAGCGAGAATAATATCCTTAGCTTTCGCATATTCCCTCATATGGCAGAAATAGTCGGCACGTTTTCTGGCGTTTCTTTTTGAAAAGTCCGGCAAATTATGTTTTTGAGAATATTCCTCAGAAATAGTCAGCCATTTATCTACAAACTGCCAGTCTCCCGACAAAACACCAAGATTGCCCCCGAGCAAGAAAAGAAGTTCATTAGTTACCTCAGGATACAGATCATCTAAACGAGTCAGCATGCTAAGGGAATCGTCGATCAGCCTACCCACCGGTTTATAAAACATGGAATGGTGGATCCGCCTTACATTAAGTGTGGCAAGGAACTTACTGTTCATGATCTCTTCTTGCGAATGCCCTTTTAAGTACTGTTCAGCAATTTCAACAGCGCCTTCATAATGGCCAGACATATGCATGACATCTATATAAATAGAGATCAATGCAGGGTCGAACTGTTCGATACCATAGGCATCTTTGGCCAAGGCAAATATCCACTGAAGAAGGTTTGTATTACCCTCGCGTTGAAGTATAGCGCAAAACTCATTACGGTCTTCCGCTTCCCAAAATGCTTCCAGAAGTTTGTTATGGTCCCATGTTACCGGGAACAGATTCCACACCTTCCAATATGGATGTAGTTTGGTGGTACATGTCGATAGAAAGTTTTCAAGATCTAAAAACGCGCCTGCCATCACATAATACACGCCGACGTGTTCTTTCGCGAAACTTAATAGGCATGGATGCTTATCATTTTCATCGTTTGTCATGCTATTGATGAACTGTTTACAGAATTCAGCCAAAAATAGGGCTCCTTGTTTTTTATCTACAAAATATATTCCACTTCTGACTTCATCCGTAAACCAATCAGCTATAGATTTGTGCGTGAAATGTAAAGTTGCATACTCACCATCTTGCCGGTCTATCCACGACCCGATCAGATCAAGATTTGATAAGTAATCATATCTTGAATAATTACAGGCACTAATTACTATTTGTTCAGGAATAGCGTTTGATACAACAAGTATTTCCAGTAATTTCCTAAGTTTTTCAAAATCTTCACGGTTTTTAAATCGGCGTTCCATGGATATACGATAAAAGTCACTAAGTCCTCTGGGGAAACCACTCGGATCGCTTAGTTCGATCGCGCCATTTTTAATGTCCTCGACAAATAGTTCCGCATATAGAAAGACTCCTTCACTTGCTTCACATATCTTATTTAAAACTTCCAGTCGATTTGGAATACCTTTCAGCTCATCGGACAAGGCTCGCAATAGATAAGCCATGATGTCGTTATAACCATCTGGCATGTCATTCACTAAATCTAAACTGCTTGCACCTGTTAGTAGAGAGACAACACTTTTTTCCGGCCTGCTTGTAAAGACGAAGCGAATCCACCGCGGCATTCGTTCAACACATTTGGCAAATACAGCTGCCAGCGGATTTTCGCCGTCAATTTCAGCCTCATCCAAACCATCAACTATGATCATGCCAGTCTCACGCCCGCCATCAACAAGGTTATTTAAAGGATAAGAAAGCAGAAACTCAAACAAGGCATCTTCTTTCATTTTTGTCAACTCATTATCCATCTGCTCCAATCGATGAAGCAATAACTTGCGATAATCAGGAAGTTTTGTTGCTAGGCGGAATGCCATGGTTCTGATAAGTTGATGTGGATCGATCGAAGATCCCCGATCCCACTCACATAGAAAACAACCAAAAACATCCGCATTATAATGTGAATAATTCACACAGAAGGCGCTTTTACCCGATCCTGGCCTGCCGTAAATGACCAGTGACTTAGTCTGTTGCCGACTCAGCCAATCTTCAATATAGTCTTCGACCCACTTTCGTCCGTAGAATTCTTTTGATAGAAGGTTGTATTCCTTTTGTGTGTTCAGATATGGAGATAACTTTTCTTTTAGAGCATGGATTTCACCACTTAATTCATACGAATCATCCGCTTCTATCGCGTTACAGAGTTCCGCAAATTTCTCTTTATACCAGAGCTCAAACTGTTCGCGAGAGGCTTTTTTGATATCCGCCCACTCACTCATATCAAGCCATTGAATATCGGACAAGGTGGCTGGTTGTTTGATCCTATTTTCGGGCTCAAGAAGAACGGTCTTGACATTTGCGCCTTTTACACAAACGGCAATCTTTAACTCATCTAAGCATACGCCAGGATCCCTTGTAGAATGCTCCGACAAAAAGGCAATGACATTCGCCGACTTCATTACACCGTTTAAAATGTCATTTCGCCAATGGTCGCCAGCCTTGATCTCGTTTGTATCGATCCAAACACGGTGCCCTCTTTTTTCAAGATCCTGTTTGATCCGTTCAACTAGCCTTCGATTTTTATCGTGTCCATAGCTAAAGAACAGATCTAGGCCCGCTTTACTCTGTTCCTTATCTTGAAACACCGAGATCTGGTCCTCACTAAATGTTTCATCGCAGTCTTCACATACGAATATCTTTCTCTTTTTACTGTAATAAATATCTTCCGAACCACAAAAAGGACATCTTTCCATTTT
>CAZXIB010000102.1:0-4148 GCA_964639815.1 uncultured Thomasclavelia sp.
CTAGACATTACTCGTCACCTCCTTCATCAAAGTCGCCACCACCTTGGGTCTGCGTCTCATACATCTCTTTATATATTTCGTTGTTTACGACAAGCTCATCATGGGAGCCTATGCCATTGATCTCACCATCTTTAAGCACGATGATTCTATCAGCGTCCTTAACACTGGTAACACGTTGAGCAATGATAATCTTAGTCGTGTCGGGTATGTCATTAGCGAAAGCTGCCCGAATCTTCGCATCTGTTGCCGTATCAACAGCACTAGTAGAATCATCTAGTATCAAGATCTTAGGATCTTTAAGAAGTGCTCTAGCGATACAGAGACGTTGTTTCTGGCCACCGGATACGTTAGTACCACCCTGCTCAATCCAAGTATCATACTTGTCAGGGAAATTCTGGATGAAGTCATCAGCACAGGCTAAGACACAGGCTTCTTGACACTGTTCTAAAGTGGCGTTTTCATTGCCCCAACGCAAGTTATCTAGGATGGTGCCTGAGAATAAGACGTTCTTTTGTAAGACAACAGCGACCTTATCACGCAGCATCTCCATGTCGTATTCTCTTACATCGACACCACCAACCTTAACAGCACCATCTGTAACATCATACAAACGTGAGATAAGGTTCACTAAGGAAGACTTACCTGAGCCCGTGCCACCGACAATACCGATGGTCTCACCAGACTCTATCTTAAAGTTGAGGTCTTTTAAGACCGCTTCTCCACTTCCGTCGTGCTTATAAGCGAAGTTTACATGTTGGAACTCGATTGAACCATCTTTGATTTCTCTTATAGGTTCTTCAGGATTACTTAAGTCAGACTTTTCATTGATAACTTCAACGATACGTCTAGTGCTCGCTACTGACATCGACAACATAACAAATATCATCGAAAGCATCATCAAAGACATCAGTATATTCATGATATAGGAGAACATACTAGTTAGCTCACCTGTAGTAAGCGAGCCAGCTACAACAAACTGTGCACCCAACCATGATATGGCAATCATACATCCATAAATTACCAACATCATAACTGGATTGTTGAAGGCTAAAATGGACTCCGCTTTAACAAAGAGGTCATAAAGTTTGCGAACTGACTTCTGAAACTTATCAGTCTCAAACTTCTCTCTTACAAAGGCCTTAACAACCCTAATCGCTGTGACATTCTCTTGGACATCTTCATTTACTTGGTCGTACTGTTTGAAGGCTTTGGTGAATATCTTAGTAGTTCTGCTCACGATAAATATAAGAGCGCAAGCCAAGAATATCATAGCCACAAAGTAGACGAAGCTAAGATCGACACTGATGATTAAAGCCATCGCCAAAGAGCACAGTAGTGTAAGTGGTGACCTAACCGCAATCCTTAGACACATCTGGAAAGCATTCTGAACGTTAGTTACATCGGTAGTCATACGCGTGACTAGACCGGCTGTCGAATACTTGTCGATATTGGAAAACGAGTAAGTCTGGATGTTTTCATACATCGTATTGCGCAGGTTATAAGCAAAACCTGTCGATGCCGTAGAAGCAAACCTTCCGGCTAGTATACCGAAGGTCAGCGAAAGTATTGCTAGTACTATCATAATAGCGCCATAGAAGTAGACCTGACTTAGATCGCCGGCTTCAATTCCCTTATCGATGATAGCCGAAATGACAAAGGGTATCATGACCTCCATCAAAACTTCTAAGGCCGTGAATACTGGTGTCAGTATCGTCGCTGTTTTGTACTGTTTAACTTGACCAAGCAACGTTTTGATCACTTATCAATTACCTCCTTCTTGCATGTTTCTTTGCATCTTTTCTAAGACGGCAAAGAACACTTCTTTTTCCTTATCGGTGATGCCTCTTTCTAAAAGAGCGTTTATCTCTTTAATCTTCTTGTCCTCATCGACACAGAGATCAATCGCCCTTTGCGTCAGTCTTATCTTATTGGCACGTTTATCACTTTCAGATACTTCGCGAATAATGAGATCTTTCTTCTCCATATTGTTGAGTACCTCCGTGACCGTAGAACGACGAAGTCTAAAGTTGTTTTCTAGATCCTTTTGATAGACTTCTTTGCCAGAGTTGTGCCAGATATAGACCATGAACCAGTGTTGGTTCTTGGTCGGCCCATCCTCGATGTCTGATCTGACGCTTTCAAATGTCTTGCGTTTAATCATGTTGGCGGTGCCAACTAGCTCCATACCAAGATGTTTTTGCTGCATTCACCCTCCTATAAATTGTTAGGACTTGGACATTTTAATGTGCCTTGCATGCGTTGTCAAGAAAAAATTAGCAGACAAGGAAATCGCGCAAGAGATATTGTGCTATTCGCGTATAACAAAGATAAAGGAACATGCATCACAAAGGAGGCACATACTATGATTGTGGCCACAGCGGAGTTCAAGTCCAATCCCGACAAATATCTTAAAATGGCCATAAAGCAAGACATACCTATTGCCAAAAACAACAAGAACTTCTTCTTAGCAAGCTGACTTTGTTTTGTCAGTCCTCACTCGTCCTTCTTTGCCACTTTCTAAATCTTGTCAAAGAGATATTCTAAATCAAAGCTCCGTCAACAAAAATGCCATATATAAGGGAAGCGTTAAAATATTCTCTGACCTTCCAATATTATAATCTCCTAACTTGATTGCGCTATCCACATGGTATTTTTCGGGATTGCTAAGAATTGTCTTTACACTCTTGGCATTGCCCGTAGTTGCCTTTACCTCTACTAACGTACATTTACCCTTATACCGGATAACAAAATCCACTTCTAGTCCAGAATCCTTGCGGAAGTAATATAGCCTACGTCCCATCTTGGCGAAAATGTCAGCAATCAGATTTTCAAAAATAGCACCTTTGTATGCATAAAGGTTTCCCTGCAAAATATCAAATTGTGTCCCATCTTCTAGCATACTGACAAAGAGACCACAGTCCTTCATATACACTTTAAAAGTATCTTTCTTTGCGTTTCCGTCTAAGGGTAACTCCGTAATCGAAAGGTTATAGCATCTGCTAATAATTCCTGCATCTTCAATCCACTGTAGACCTCCCGCGAATTTATAAGCGGTAGAGCCTTTTTTCACTGCAGAATATTGGAATTTCTTATTCTCTTTGCTCAGTTGTTTGGGAATTGATTGAAAACTCTCTTTGATAAAAGACTTATCTCTTCTATCGGCATACTTCACCATGTCATCCTCATAGGAACGCACAATATCCTTCTGGATACTGAGCACCTTATCCATTCGCTTGGTATTCACAAATTCTTGCACGGCTTCTGGCATCCCGCCAACAACCGCATACTGCAAAAGCAGCTGGCGCATCCGCTGGTGCAGTGCTTCTGGTATGGGCGTTTCCGTTTCTAAGCTGTGTTTCAAAAGCTCAATAACTGGCTCTTCAATATCGTTAGCCCACAAAAATTCTTCAAAATCCAAAGGGTACATATCAATTACCGTCTCAAAACCGACAGGAATGGACTTTGGCTCTTTGCCATAGCCTTTTACTCCTAGTAGTGAACCTGTTCCAATGACGTCAAAACGGCCATCAAGATGAAAGAACTTCAAGGCTGTGCGAGCATCTGGACAATCCTGTATTTCATCCAGAACCAATACTGTCTTGCCCTCTTCGAAGACAGCTTGCTTACCAAGCAATGCTGACAACATCATTATTATATGGTCTACTTCCAAAGACCCAACGAACACCGAAGCATAATCTGAATTCTCAAAGAAGTTCAGATAAACGACATGTTGATAATTCTTTTTGGCAAAAGCTAAAACAGAAAAGGTTTTCCCACACTGCCTGCATCCTTTAACAATTAGCGGCTTATGACCAGCCGTGCCTTTCCATTCCCATAGTCTTTGTTCAATTTTTCTTTTCAGCATTATGTTAGCTCCTGTTTAATAGTATACCCTGTATATAAATTTTTCCAAGCGACTTTTTATATAATTCAAAATTTTTTATAGCCACTTTATTAGGTAAATATTATATTTTTCAAGCGACTTTTACCTTGAATCACAAAATTCTTCTTCTAGGAAGACTATTTCATCAGCCAGATGAGTTGAGTGATTTTATTGCCGGATTTAGGATATAGACTAAAGACAACGATATATACCGTTTTCACTCTTATATTGATGCCAAACCTAACTGTCTAACTAGTCATTAGTC
>CAZXIB010000103.1:0-3954 GCA_964639815.1 uncultured Thomasclavelia sp.
AACTAACAAATAGCACAAAGATTTCACAAGGAGGAGGTGGATTGACACAGGGAAAATACGTTACTTAGACAACTATCCTGAGCTATAGAAAAGCTCTTTTAATCGTCTGTAATTCAAAAACTTAGATATAGAAAGGGACTAGTAATGAAAAGATATCTGTCAAAATTATTAATCGTGTTAATTGCTGCTATGATGCTTAGTGCTTGTAGTAGTACAGAGGATAACTCTTCAGATGATGAAGATGTAACTTATGTAGAAATAACTGATGCCCATGGCACGGTGTCGGTTCCTGTCAATCCAACAGTTGTAGTTTCTTTAGACAACCGGACTTTTGAGACCTTAGATGATTGGGGCATTGAACTTGCTGCTGCACCTAAGTCTTTGGTACCTGAGGGCATCTCTTATCGTACTGATGAGAATGTTGCGGATGTAGGTACACACAATGACCCTGATTTAGAAGTTATTGCCGCTGTTAATCCTGACCTCGTTATTGTTGGTCAGCGCTTTGCAGGTTACTATGATGATATCGTAGCTCTTGTGCCAGATGCTGTCGTTATTGACTTGGCTTTTGATTTATCCGATGAGGAAGGTGAGTCAGGCGATAGTTTAGTAAATGGTCTAATAGATTCAGTTACCACACTTGGACTGATTTTCGATAAGACAGAAGAAGCTAACGAATTAATAGCGGCATTTGAAGAAGCTATAGAATCTGTTAAAACAGCTTACAACGGCACCGATACAATAATGAGTGTTATTGTGTCTGGTGGCGAGATCGGTTTCTCAGCTCCTTATTCAGGACGTGTTTGGGGCCCAATGTACGACATCTTTGGTTGGGTACAGGCTCTGAATATCGATAATGCAACCTCAGACCACCAAGGCGATGACATATCAGTTGAAGCCATTGCCCAAAGCAACCCCGACTGGATATTAGTTCTTGACCGCGATGCTGCAACATCAGCTTCTTCTGGCGATGACTATACACCGGCGAGTGATGTAATAAGCAATTCGGCAGCATTACAAAACACGACGGCAATATTGAATGATCAAGTAATCTATGCTCCAGCTGATACCTATACAAACGAATCCATTCAAACATATTTAGAGTTGTTCGAGGCACTAGCAACGGCCTTTGCTGGCTGATAGGCAAAGCCAACGATGTCAACTTCGATATTTAAAAATGACGGGACTGAGAATTCTCAGTCCCGCCTTGTTAAAAAGAAACTGTTAACGAAGCCATTTGTATTAATGGTAGTTGCTACCGTAGCTGTAGCTATTGTGTCCATGTTTACGGGAGTGTATGACATCCAAGGTCAAGAAGATGGTTGGAACATGTTTTTTATCACACGTGTACCAAGAACCATGGCGTTGATGTTGACGGGGGCAGCTATGTCTATGTCAGGTCTAGTAACTCAACTCATCACCCAAAATAAGATGGTCGAGCCTACGACAACTGGCACCATTGAGTGGGCAGGTCTGGGCCTTATATTCATCTACGTCCTCTTTCCTTCTCCTTCTCTTGTCCTCAGGATGACTGGGGCCATCATCTTTTCCTTTATAGGTACGATGATATTCTTTTTATTTTTAAGGAAGGTGAAGCTGCGCTCTTCGTTAGTAGTTCCGATTGTAGGGATGATGTTGGGGGCAGTGGTATCGGCAATATCGACATTTATTGGTCTTACATTTAGTATGACTCAGAGTTTAGAGACTTGGTTTGCCGGCTCCTTTGCCCAAGTTCAAGTTGGTCGCTATGAGTATTTATGGCTTATAATCATCATCAATATTCTAATCTTCATATATGCCGATAGATTGACAGTAGCTGGTCTTGGTCAGGATGTATCGACTAGTCTTGGTCTAAATTACGAGCGCATTGTTTTGATTGGGACGGGACTAGTATCGGCCTCCGTGGGCATCGTTTCATCAGTAATAGGTAATTTGCCCTTTATAGGACTTATAGTTCCAAATATTGTTTCTATGTATAGAGGTGATGACCTTAAGAGTAATCTACCTTGGGTGTGCATGTTGGGGATGATAGTCTTAATGGTTTGTGACATATTTGCCCGCACCATCATCATGCCTTTTGAGGTTCCTGTATCCATGATTCTAGGTACCTTAGGGGCAGTTGTCTTTATCGCCATCTTGATGAAGCAAAGGAGGGCCAGATGAACATTTGGAATCACACAAAAGGAAACAGTTCCGTGCTTGAAGAGACAAACGTAGTGACCCGCTCTGCTGCATCTTTCCGCTTGGCGAAAGAGAAGAAGAGGTATTGGATACTTTTGATTGTTCTTTCTTCTTTAGGAGTAATTGCAGCACTTGGCTTAGCTCTATATGACATTCCTGTAGCGATAACTTCATCTTCCTTTATCCCCATTGTCAAAAGGCGAATGACCGCGATAGTAGCCATGCTGATAGCGGCAGTGTGTCAAAGTTTAGCTACCGTAGCTTTTCAGACAGTTACTAATAACCGCATCATAACGCCATCGCTTTTAGGTTTTGAGTCACTATACACAGCTATACAGACTGCTACCATGTTTTTCTTTGGTACGACAGCATTCCAAGAGTTTACAGGCGTTGGCCCCTTTACCTTACAAGTAGCCGCCATGATAGTAATGTGTTTAATCTTGTATGGATGGCTGCTTTCGGGAAAGTATGGGAATCTTCAGTTAATGTTACTGGTGGGGGTCATCATAGGCAGTGGTCTTAAATCCTTATCATCATTTATGCGAAGGCTACTTGCACCATCAGAATATGACATCCTACAAGCGCGTTTATTCGGTTCAGTAGCCAATGCTGATGCTGAATACTTTCCGATTGCTATTCCGATTGTCGTTGTAGCGGCGGTATTAATGCTTGCGTATTCCAAGAGGCTAAATGTACTTGCGCTGGGTCGCGATACCAGCACATCATTAGGTATCAACCATCAAAAAGGAACTATATACGTACTTATCTTAACAGCAGTATTAATGTCTGTTTCAACGGCCTTAATAGGTCCATTGACCTTTTATGGTTTCTTAGTGGCATCACTTACCTATCAATTAGTGCCTTCATATGACCATAAGTACATCTTCCCTATGGCTCTAGCTATTGGTTTTTTAGTACTCACTGGGGCATACTTCTTTATGTATAACGTGTTTAGCGCACAAGGTGTGGTCGCCATTATCATTGAGATGTTTGGTGGTGTTGCCTTCCTTATCATGTTGCTTAGAAAGGGTTCGTTATGATTGATATTCAAAATTCTAAAAAGATATATACAGATGATGTAAAGATTGGCCCAATAAACTTACAAATACCAAAGGCTGGCCTAACATGCCTCATCGGCCCAAACGGAGCTGGTAAATCAACAACCCTTTTAATGATAGGACGTCTTTTAGGTATGGATGAGGGGACTATAAAGGTAGCCGATATGGATGTTGCGACAAGTAAGTCAGAAGACCTCGCTAAAGTTCTAACTATCTTAAGACAAGAAAATCACTATGTAACGCGCCTTACTGTTCGACAATTAGCGGGTTTTGGTCGCTTTCCTTATTCCAAGGGAAGATTGACTAAGGAGGATGAGGAGATTATCTCTAAGTATATTGACTTTCTAGATTTGAAGGATTTAGAAAATCGCTATCTAGATGAACTGTCTGGCGGACAAAGACAAAGGGCGTATGTCGCTATGGTCTTGTGTCAAGAAACGGAGTACGTCCTTTTAGATGAGCCACTAAATAATCTAGATGTTGCCCGCTCTGTCCAAATGATGGAACACCTGCGGCAAGCAGCAAATGAATTTGGTCGGACTATACTCATGGTTATGCATGACATCAACTTTGCCGCTAAATATTCAGACAGAATATGTGCTATGAAAGATGGCGGTGTTGCCGCCTTTGGAACAGTAGAAGAGATAATGGACGCTCAACTTCTATCAGATATATTTGAGACAAAGATTGAGGTCATTGAAGGACCATACGGGCC
>CAZXIB010000104.1:0-3950 GCA_964639815.1 uncultured Thomasclavelia sp.
TACAGACCGATGTCTTAGAACACGCTCAACTTGGCTATATCATGGCCTGTAATACTTACTTAGGCGAACTAAATCGCATGACGCAATACAAAGACCACGTGTCCAAAGGTGATGTATCACTAACAGCTGGACTATATACATATCCCTGTCTTATGGCTGCTGATATCTTGTTATATGATGCAGACTATGTGCCAGTTGGGGAAGATCAGAAACAACACGTCGAATTGACTCGCGATATCGCCATCCGCTTTAATAATCGCTATGGCGATGATAGCTTTGTTGTGCCAGAACCGCTCATAGCGAAGGTTGGCAAAAGAGTTATGTCTTTAAACGACCCCGTTCATAAGATGTCAAAGTCTGAACACAACGATAAAGGTGTCATCTATCTCCTTGATGACTTGAATATCGCGCGTAAGAAAATAATGGGGGCGGTTACTGATTCAATAGGCAAAGTTAACTACGACCCAATCGAGCAACCGGGTATCACTAACCTCATCGAGATAGAAAGTGCACTTAGTGGCGAATCAGTTGAAGACATAGTTACCCGCAATGCGAATAAGGGATATGGTGAATTCAAAAAAGAAGTAGCCGATGTGGTTGTCGATTCTTTAGCGAAACTGCAAGAGCGATACAAAGAAATAATGACCTCTGGAATAATTGATGAGATTTTGGATAAAGGCGCTGATAAGGCACGTCGTATCGCTTCTAAAAAACTAGCTAAAATACAGCGTCGTATCGGCATTGAGATAAAGAAACGCAACTAATTATCGTCTATCTAAAAAGGTGGAGACAGGAGATGTTCTTGTTTCCACCTTTATTTATATGATTAATTACTAGAATCTTCAATATCTTGTGGCGTTTGCATGTTACCCATATCAGGCGCATCGCCCTGATCGGTCGGTGTCATATCATTACCTCTATCCATACCACCCATTTGGCCAGGTGTACCGCCACCACTCATCTCACCAACTGTTGATTCTGAGCCATCATTAGTCGTGATGTCGCCACCATTGTGGGTATAAGTGCCATCGCAATCAAGTGCCGTATCGCCATTACCATTAGAAGTGACATCTAGGGTACCGCCATTGATAGTCAAATCGCCATTTGAATCAATGCCATCGCCACCGGCTACTATAGTAAAGGTGCCACCATTAATAATAATAAAGACATCCGAGTCAGTAGTGGTATTGAATGGATCGGTTCCCATCATGCCGCCAAAGCCAGAACTATCGGCACCACCAGCGGCATTAAGACCATCATCGCTGGCAACAATATCATAAGTACCATCATCTATTGTAATCGACATACCCTCTATTCCTTCATAGCAATACGGTATATCAAACGTACCAGATTTTATAGTTAGAGCATCATCACTATGTATCGCATCATCGCCACTGCTTAAATTGAACTCACCTGTGGTGATAATCATCTCACCACCGGCATGTAGACAATCATCGACTGTATCTATATTGAAAGTACCGTTATTTATTACATAAGCACTTTCGCCTTTTATACCTTTTTGGCTAGTACTGTCATCATCACTACTGTCGCTACTTGAGCTAAAGTTGCCAAAACCAGCAAAGTCAAAGTCATCACTACTCGCTAATTCAACGCTGGCACTACCTTCGCCTGTTGTTAAGTTAAAGGTACCATTATCTATTTGCAGTGCCCCTTCAGCGCTTATCGCATCACCTTGAGCAAGTATGTCAAAGGTGCCAGTAGCGATATATAAATAACCCAAATCGGTATCATCGCTATTTTCGGAGTGGATACCATCTTTACCTGATGTGATAGTGAACGTTCCATCAGCAATGGCAATATAGTCTTTACCAGATAGTCCATGTTTTTCCGAATTGATGATGTATGTGCCACCTGTTATGACAAGGTCGTCCTTGGAAACGACGCCATGGCCAGCAGTTGCCTCTATCGTAAGCGTACCAAAGCCATTTAGAGTAAGGTCAGTCTTAGAGAAGATGACAGCATCGATGTTGTTGTCATCAATTTGGACATATTCACCACCATTGCTGAGATAGTTTTCACTATCCTCAGCCAAGGTTATAAAGACCTTATCGGCTTCAAGACAATAAATAGCAGCTGAAGTACTGGAATTAATCGTTGCATCAGCCAAGACAATCTGTACCTTATCATCTTCACTCGCTTCAACTATCACCTGTCCATCATCAAGAGTACCAGTTAGAAGATAGACACCTTCATTAGTTATGGTTATTGTACTACCATCGACGACGACAGAACTATCATCACAACTTGCTGTATCGCCTTCTAAACTTATCGTTATTGCCTCATCGGCATCATAAGTTCCAGCCAAATCTCTATCACTAAACAATGAATCAATATCAATGATATTCGTGTTTACACCATCTGATGCGGTAGTGGCAGTAGTAGAGCTTTCTTCAGTGGCTTGAGTCGTACAGGCTGTCAAGGCTAGTAAGACACAAAGAATAAAAAGTATTTTTTTTATAAAAATCATATCTTATAGAGTAGCAGCAGCGTTATCCATGTGGCCAATGGATATCTCAAGATTACCGTTACGTCTTCTAAGCTGATCTATGAGCTCCTTTTCTCTTTTAGGGTCTTTCATTGTAAGGTCATAGGTCAGTTTGAATAGCGAACCTAAATTAGTAGTCTTGACATGAGTTAGAGAATAGTTAAGAGTGTACTTATCTAATATAGGGTCAAAGACACCTGTGTAATCAAGGTCTTCAGGTATCGTGATATGAAGAGTTCTCGCTTTATCCTTATTTGGACCTGAACTAAAGAGAGTGTATATCATCATTGCTATACCCATGATTAGAGAAAATAGCACACCATAGCCAAGATAGCCCATGCCCGTGATAAGACCAGCTGCCATCGCGATAAATAAAGCGGCAATTTCTTTAGCCGTACCTGGTGCAGAACGGAAACGGACAAGATTGAAAGCACCCGCAACAGCAACACCTGTTCCGACATTGCCATTGACCATCATAATGACAACGCAGACTACCGCCGGTAAGATGGCTAATGTCACCATGAGACTACGACTAAACTTAGAACGCCACATCGTCATACAGCATAGGACAATGCCTATTAATAGCGATACAGTTACGCATAATAAGAAATTTGTTATACCAATTGTATCAGTAAGAGATGAATCGAATAAACCTCTGAATAATGTATCAAGCATATTGGCTCTCCTTTCTGTTTCTGTCAATTTCACGATAAGCCATACCGTACTTCGAGAATGATGTCTTATATAGTTTCTGCTCTGACAAGGCAGAGGTAAGCCACAACGGGAAACCGCCAGCAACCTTCACTTCCATGAGAACTTGGTCAGGTCTTAAAAGTTCTTTGCCCCATGGTTCAGAATCAAGCGTCAACTCATTTTGACGATAGCGAATGTCGTAATCAAAGGTTATCCTGACACCATCGCCTTCTATACTTCTATAGGCATCACGGTCATAAGACAAGAAGACGCTTGGGTGTAAATCTTTATAGAAGTTGGCGGCATAGGCAAGTTCTGAGCCAATCTGACAATCAGGCCAAGGCTCAAGACCATAGACACAAGCTAGAACCTTGTCTTGCCTTATAGAGATACGCCTTTTATAGACAATTGATTTATATTTCTTTTTTTGTTCCATGTAGACTTGTTGATTCTTAGCAGCTCTACCATAACTGCGAATACGGAACTTTTCTTTATAAACTGGACGTTCTAGACTTCTTCTGATTAATCGATAATCAGGTGTATCGAGATATAGATTTCTAATGGAATCATGGCCATATTGGTCTTCGACCATATGAGATGACATAGCAGCTAAGATTTGTGCTTGTTGATGGGTATCCATTAGATATTTTGCTTCATAGCGTTTATGAAATAACATCTGATCCATGCGGATGATTCCTCCTTTACGCCGCAATTTTAATATCTAACCCTTAAGCAGAACTTAAGTTTTTAA
>CAZXIB010000105.1:0-3938 GCA_964639815.1 uncultured Thomasclavelia sp.
TGCCAATTTTCTTATGCATTTACTTTGGTTCATCTTTTGTCCAAACAATCAACGAAAACATGCCTGTTTGGGTTGAAAACTGGCTGACGATGGCAACTGGCATGCTTCCAGCTTTAGGATTCGGTATGTTGTTTGCATTGATGTATAAACCAAAGTACATACCATTCTTCATTATTGGCTTTGTAATGACGGCTGTCTTTGGTGGTTCACTTTTAGCAGTGGCATTACTAGGTGTCGGTTTTGCCTTAGCAATCTACTTCTACGTCCCTGTTACTAAAAAGAAGAAAGGAGCTCTCTAATGTCAGAAAAGGTTGATGTTATGAATGTTTCGGAAATTAAGGAAGAACACAAATTAACTGATAAAGAGCTGAAGAGCTGTTTCTGGCGTTTCACTCTTTTCCCAATGAGTTCAATTAACTATGAACGTTTCCAAACACTGACTTACTTCACCGCAATGAAGAAGGTCATTCAAAAGTTATATCCCGAAAAGGAAGACCAAATCGATGCGGCGAAGCGTCATATGGCCTTCTACAACACCACACCACAGTGGATGGGTATTAACTTAGGTATCTCGTGCGCCCAAGAAGAGGCCATTGCAAATATGGCAGATGGGCCTGAGAAAGATGAACTCAAAGAGTCTGTTAACACGATGAAAGCTTCCCTGATGGGGCCACTGGCCGGTATTGGCGATTCTGTTGATGCAACTTTGACGGCCATCTTTGGTGCTCTGTGTGCGGGTTTTGCGATTAGTGGATCACCTATTGGTGCTATCTTGATGGTCATCCTCTATAACATCTATTACATTGGTATCGCTCACTATGGCTTCTACTATTCATATCGCAATGGTATAAAGGTCATTCGTGATATGAACAAGTCCAATATATTAGACAAAGTCATGGAAGCGGCATCTATCCTAGGTATGACAGCCTTAGGCTCCCTTATACCATCATGGGTTGGATTTGACCTTACAACCAATATCGCTATTGGTGATTATGTTCTCGATATCCAAGCAGAATTAGATACTATTATTCCTGGTATTGCCCCACTTGTACTTACGTTGATACTCGCTCTTCTCTATAGAAAGAACGTATCTTCTATTAAACTAGTCATCGTTATCTTTATTTTGGCGTTGATTATAGCTGTATCAGGAATCGTCGCAGTATAGAACTATGGCTATTATTCAATATCGTTTAGATGGCAGAATGCTCCATGGTCAGGTTTCGACCTTCGCTAATTATTTAAACATTGACCATTTTATTGTCGTCAATGAGGCCGTAGCTAATGATGAAACGCAGGTGATGCTATTGGAACTGGCAGCAATCGGCGCTGATGTCGATACATGTGGGCTAGGGGAGGCAATGGAGTTGATTGAAGAAGATGATGAAGATAACCGCACGATGGTTGTCTTCAAGGAGATTAGCGATCTCAAGGAGATGGTAGATTTAGGCCTTAGGTGCGAAGAAGTTTGCATCAGTGGTGTTTATGCTCGTGATGACCGCGAGCAAGTTGCAGCTTGTTTCTTCTTGAATGCTCAAGATATCGCTGATTTAAAGCACATCATGGGCACAGGCATTAAACTTTCGCATCAGATTCAAAATGACCTAAAGAAACAAGATGTAGAGGAACTTCTGAAATAATGAAGAATATACTAGTTATAAGTCATGGCACATTGGCTGAAGGCTTAGTGCAGACGGCTAAGGTATTCTTTGGTGAAGTAGAAGGTCTTGAATATCTATTACTTCAGCCTGATGAAGAGGCTGAAAGCTTCAGAAGTCGTTTAGCCAAAGCCTGTGAGCGTTTAGATGATGGTGATGGTGTCATTGTACTTGCTGACTTAGTCGGCGGTACACCTTGTAACCAGACTGTCTTCTTACAAGACTTGAACATCCATGTCTTGGCTGGTGTCAATCTAGCTACCCTCATGGAGATATTAGCTCAAAGAGGTGGTGAGATAGACTTTGATAGTCTCGTTGACAGTGGTCGAAACAGCTTAGTTGACTTTACCAAGACTATAACAGAAAGAAAGAAACGGAAGGCTGGGTGAATCCCGGCCTTTGCTTTGCAGAGCTTCTTCTATTGATTAGAAGATATAGGTAATACATCCAAAAGGACAGGACTTAAACATTTCTAGTCAATAGTTCTAGCACTTTTACTTTAGTTCCAATAATATATCTAACAAGGGAGGTATACGTTATGAATGAAACCCGTTTGAAGAAGTATGCTAAGGTCTTACTTCAGGTAGGTGTTAACTTACAAAAGGGGCAGATACTGCTATTACAGACTAGTACTGACTGTCTAGCTCTTGCTAGGGCTGTGACTGAAGAGGCTTTTGCGATGGGGGCAAAAGATGTCATTGTTCATCTAGAAGATCCATATATCGAACATTCTCGTGCTAAGAGTGCTGATATTGAGATGTTGCGCGAAGTACCCGAATGGAAGAAACAGTCACTAGACCACTACCTAAAACAAGACTGTGTCCAGATGGGTTTATTTGGTAGCTACCCAACACTAAATAATGATGTCCCCTCTGATAGACTACTTGCCAAGGGTGCGGCTGGTAATGACTTACGCAATGTTGTGCGGGCCTATATCCATGCTGGTGTTTTGAAGTGGACAGGTACAGTCTGTGCTAATGAAGACTGGGCTAAGGCTATTTATCCCGAATTAGAAGCCAAAGAAGCTTTAAAACGTTTAGAAGATGACCTCTGTCATATGATGCGAGTTGATGATGAGACAGACCCAGTTGAAAACTGGAAAGAACATTGTGAAAGTCTAGGTAGGATATCCAAAAAGCTCAATGACCTAAATCTAAAGTCCTTACACATCACTTCAGAGATTGGTACGGATATAAAAATGGATCTCGTTGAGGGTCATATCTGGACTAGTGCTGCTGACATGGGCTCTAGTAAGGTTAAAGAGCCTTATGTCGCCAATATGCCAACTGAGGAGATATTTACTGACCCTGATTTTAGAACCGTCGATGGTGTTGCCTATGCTTCTTTGCCACTAATGATGTCAGGTAAGTTGGTCACTGACTTTTCTATCACCTTTAAAGATGGAGTAGCTGTTGATTGTAAGGCCAGTGCTAATGAAGAGTTATTGCGTGATGCCTTATTTAAAAACGAGACAACTAGAAGACTGGGTGAAGTAGCTTTAGTATCCAAGAATTCACCAATCAAGAAGATGGACAAGATATTCTATAATGGCCTTATTGATGAGAATGCTGCTTGTCATTTAGCTTTTGGCCAAAGTTTCCCATCTAATATCAAAGATGGTGCCACAATGTCAAATGAAGAGCTATTAGCTCATGGGGTTAATGTGGCTACCAGCCATAACGACTTCATGATTGGTACACCTGAGACCAAAGTAGTCGGCATTACCCACGATGGCAAAGAAGTGACCATTATGGAACACGGCGACTTCGTTATCTAAAAGATTAACTATGAAACACTATGTCTTGTTTAAGCTTAAGGAGAGTGACGGTGATAGTCGTATTAGTCTTATAAATGCCATAAAGACGATGAAACCTGAGCTTGATATGATAGAGAGCTTAGAGGTCTATGAAGACTTTCTACACAGTGAGAGAAGCTATGATGTGATGCTTATGGTAGAGATGGCAAAAGATAAGCTTGATGAGTATCAAAACCATCCAGCTCACCTCAAGGCAAAAGCTGACTTTGCACCTCTTATCGCAGGTTCAATCACCCTAGATACCGAATAAAGGTTATATCGCAGTAAGACTTGTTTCTAAAGTGCCCGAATCGATTGTCTAAGCATTCGGGCTTTGTTATATTGAGCGGTGCACGGAGGATATGATATGAAAAAGTTTATTTTAGTAATTGCCGTTATAGCTTTACTAGCTATGACAGCCTGCACAAGCAGTAACAGTGATAGCTCATTAAACGATATGGAACTGTCTGATATCATGACAGCGCTAT
>CAZXIB010000106.1:0-3915 GCA_964639815.1 uncultured Thomasclavelia sp.
TTTTTGCATATATTTATGAAATCTTTTTCAGATGCAAGATAACGTTATCATTGAGTTTGGTGGCCTAGTTTGTTGGTGTCTATCATCAAATCACTATTTTGTAAAGCTATTATACGTTCTTTCAGAGTCGTCTTTCGCTTGCGCATAGAAGTCTTCACACCTCTTAAGAAAATTCCTTTAGGGCCTATGATATAAAGACGCGTAGTGGCTCTAGAAAGTGCGGTATATATGAGGTTTGTGTTCAACATGAAAACATCTTCCTTATCAAAGACAAATAAGACGACTGGGTACTCGCTACCTTGAGCCTTGTGGACAGATATACAATATGCTAGGGCGATATTATCTAATTCCTCGTGATTATAGTCAACATAGATGTCATCAAAGCGACATAGTATCTCGCCCTTACCACTATCATCAATCTCAACAATCTTTCCTATATCTCCATTATAGACATCATCATCACGTTGGTTCTTAAGTTGGATAATCTTATCATTCGGTCGTAAACGACGATGACGATTCTTTATCTCAACATCATCAAGGGGGTTTAGGACATCTTGTAAGAGATGGTTTAAGGCATCAATGCCCAGTGGCCCTTTATACATTGGGGCTAAGACCTGGATATCAGAGACATCATAACCCTCGTCAATAAGCGAAGAAATAATCTCAACAATGCGCTCACGCAAGATATCGGTATCAAGGTCAATAAAACTTACTTCATTATCGTTTTTTATATGAACATCTCCTTTTAAGACTTCTTGGGAAAGTTCAATGATAGTACTTTTAGAAGATTGGCGATAGATATTTGTTAGATAGGTTATCGGTAAGATATCAGCTTCAACAATATCTTCTAGTAAATTTCCACAACGTACCGATGGTAATTGGTGATGGTCACCAATAAGACAAAGGCTCTTACAGTTACCTAAAGCATCAATCAAACGATGAAAAAGCCAGTTATCAACCATTGAAAACTCATCGATGATAAGAAAGTCAACACTAAGAGGATCACTCATTCCTTTAGAGAAGGTGTTAGAGTCTTTATCCCATTTGAGAAGAGAATGAATAGTTGATGACTCGACAGAACAGAGCTCCTTTATGCGCTTGGCAGCCCTTCCCGTTGGCGCAACGACATGAATAGACCCATAGGGATAGAGAGCTTTAATGATGTCGACAATGGCCTTGATGATAGTCGTCTTGCCAGTGCCGGGTGGCCCATCAATAATCGAAGCCTTATAAGTAAAAAATGACTTGATGGCGTTTCTTTGTTCAGAATCAAAGCTTATCTTATAGCGCTCTTGTAGCATCGTTATATGTTCATCAATATCAATATCGGAAATAGTGTAGTTGTTACTTAAAAGATACGTAGCTATAGCAATCTCATCGTTATAGTCACTGAGGGTATAATAACGGTCTTCTTCAACAATAACCATTCTACTTTCTATGGATGCTTTGAGCGCCTTATCAAAGGCAATATTAGGCTCTTCCTTCTCGTAAGCGCGCTTGAGTTTTTCATAAGTGGTATAAGTGTCGCCACTACGAAAATTAATCTCAGTGATAAGATGATGCACTAGGGCAATAAGACGGTCTTCTTCTTCATTAGAATGGCCTAAGCGCGTCGCAATCTCCTCGCATTTCTTAAACCCAATGCCATATATCTCAAAATACATTCGATATGGCTCTTCTTTCAATATATCCCCTGCTCGCTCCTTGTAGAAATTTATAATCTTGTTTATGTCAGCCATGCCGACACCAGCTGATACTAAAAAATAGAAAGTATCAGAGAATTCTATGTCGCTATTTAAACCGGCTACGATTGCTTCCTTGTTCTTTTTGGATATACCAATTTCATCAAGGATGTCTGGGTCTTCTTTTATTTTAGTAAGTGTTTCATCGCCTAAAACGGTGACAATCTTGGTGGCAGTCTTTTTACCAACGCCTTTGAAGATATCACTGCTCAAAAAGGCGACTATGCCATCTTTTGATTGCGGCAGTTGTTTATTCGCAGCGGCTACACGAAACTGAAAACCAAAGCGAGGATGATCATAGAACTCACCAAAAAGCTCGTAATCTTGGCTTGCTTGAATATCAGATAAATTGCCTGTAACCGTAATTAGGCCATCAATCTCATCATTAAAGCGCCATACTGCATAATTGCCCGAAGAAAAAATACAAGTTACAAAACGTCCGCGTATGACCTCTTCTTTTATCGATTCAGCCATTTCTGTAATGTTTCTTCCTTATCTTCACCATTTTGATAGACGATATCAATGACACCGCCTCCGACCATGATATCATCAACATAAAGGACGGCTTGCTGTCCTGGAGTAGTCGCCTTAATTGCCTCGTAGTGTAGTAAGAGCTTATCGCTTTCTATTTGCTCAACTTTGACTTTGATATCTTTTTGCCGATACCTAAACTTAGCCCAGCACTCGTCTAGTTCATTAAGGACTCCGGCTTGAATATTAAAACCGGTCACGAGACAACTATCGCTGTAAGCCCAATGCTCATCCTTTTCATTGGCAACATATAATTCATTCTTATGAACATCCTTACCAACACAGTAATAAGGACCATTAGGCCCACCGATACCAAGTCCCTTGCGTTGACCAATAGTATAGAAATAAACTCCTTGATGACGACCGATGACCTCCTTACTATCAATATCTATGATATCTCCTTCTTGCATGGGAATGTAGTTTTTAAGAAATTCGCGAAAATTACGCTCACCGATAAAACATATACCAGTTGAGTCTTTTTTATCGGCTATAGCTAGGTTTAGTCTTCGACCGATGTCTCTGACTTCAGGCTTAGTGATATTGCCTAAAGGAAAAATCGATTTGGCTATAGCGGTTGAATCAATTTGCGCTAAAAAATAAGATTGATCTTTATTAAGGTCATTTGCCTTAGCTAAAACATAAGTTCCATCTAAATCAATCCTTCTCACATAATGGCCAGTAGCTATCATGTCAAAGCCATTATCAAGGGCAAACTTTAAAAAGGCATCGAATTTGATGTATTTGTTACAGAGGATGTCGGGATTAGGTGTACGACCTCTGGCATACTCGTCAATAAAGTTTTTAAAAACATAGTCCCAATATTCTTTGATATAGTCATGACGCCATAGCTTTATACCCAAGGCATCGGCTACCTTTTTAGCGTCGTTATAGTCACTTTCTTGAGGGCAAATCTCATCATCTAGTGTTGGATTACCTAGGGTGTCATTATTTAAGGCCGAATCCCAATTACGCATAAAACAGGCTTCGACATCAAAGCCCTCTTCTTTTAAAAGATATGCCGCAACAGCACTATCAATGCCACCAGATAGCCCTACTAAGACTCTCACATCACGTCCTCATCACGTAATTCGCCACATGTCTTATAGTTGGGGCAGTCAGGTGTGCACTTGATGAGCTCTTCAAGTTCTCTTGGTGTAAAGGCATCTATCTCTTCAGCATCATAGCCAACTTGAAAGTTATCTTCATTGAGGATAATCGGACGACGCAAAATTGATGGATTGTTTATAACGAAGTCAACAAGCTCATCCATCGACATAGAATCAAAATCGATGTTTGACTCCTGAATAATCTTTGAACGCTTAGAGATAATGTCATCAGTACCATTCTCACTGCGCGACAAAAGATACTTAACCTCTGTCTTATTAAGCAAGGTTGTAAAGATGTTCTTTTCTAAAAACTCGATATTTCTTTCTTTTAGCCAAGCTCTGACTTTACGGCAAGAAGCACAACCGGGAGATGTATATATGACGACCATGACGATCCTCTCTTTCTTTTCTTAATGATAGCATTTTTGTCACCTTTATTGACAGCTAAAGTGTGGGCGCCTATACTTTAAGCAAGTAATCATCCTGACCCCAGTTAAGAGAGAGTGCGGTTGTTGCAAGCACTACTGTTCAGGAAG
>CAZXIB010000107.1:0-2699 GCA_964639815.1 uncultured Thomasclavelia sp.
ATGAAAGAACCCATATTGATACCATATTTTGACCACGACAAAAGTCTGAAAAAGACGATACAGACTTCGAGTGCACGGCGTTCCATGAGTCCGCTGAAATTCGTGTGGCGCAAGACACGGAATATTCTGCTGTACCGTTTGGCTTTTATGTGTCCGCTGAACGGGTGGCGTGTGAAGATGCACCGATGGAGAGGGGTACATGTAGGGAAAAATGTGTATATCGGTATGCATTGCGTGATAGATAATGCCTATCCTGAATACATATATATAGAAGATAATGCGTCTTTGGCAGGGGAAGTTACGGTGTTGGCACATTCCAATCCGTATGCCCACTTTAAAAATATAGTGGAGGCGAAGGTTGTGCCGGTGGTGATTAAAGAAGGGGCATGGATAGGGGTGAAAGCTGTCATATTATCAGGCGTTACCGTTGGCGTAAAGTCTATCGTTTCTGCTGCGACCGTTGTGGATAAAGATGTGCCTGATTATTCGCTGGCCAAAGGCAATCCAATGAAGATAGTGGCTGAGTACAGCCGGATAATATAAACAATTAAAATAGATAGTATTATGGAACTGAATGATTTTATCAAGAATTTTGCCAATCAATTCGATGATACGGAATTGGATGAATTGACCCCAACTACGGTTTACCGTGAGGTGGATGAATGGACTTCGCTGACTGCCTTGGCGGTTCTGAATATGATAGTTAAGCAGTATGGGGTGAAAGTGACACCGGAGGAAATGCGTGCGACCAAGACCATAGAAGAATTGTACAATCTGGTAAATTCCAAACTGTAGTATGCAAACTCCTTTTCATCTTACCGATAAAACTATTTTGGTCACAGGTGCATCGTCAGGAATTGGCCGGGCTGTAGCCATCGCATGTGCTCAGATGGGAGCACAAGTGATTTTGAATGCCCGCAATATGGACCGCTTGGAGCAAACCCGCAAGGCAATGGAGGGGGACAATCACCAGATTTGTCCTGCCGACCTTTCTACCGTAGCATCCATTGAGGCGTTGGTAGAGCAGATGCCGAATCTGGATGGGGTAGTGTGCTGTGCCGGTGTGGTGAATACTATCGTGTTCCGACAGACAGATGAGGAGGATTTGCAGCGCATTTTTACAACCAATACTTTTTCGGTGATACGCCTGTTGCGTACGCTGTTGGAAAATAAAAAACTAAAGAAAGAAGCCTCCATTGTATGTGTCTCTTCCATATCAGGCGTGTATTGCGGATATATGGGAGGAGGCTTGTATGGTGCATCCAAAGCTGCCTTGCAGGGGCTGATGAAAGCGTTGGCCTTGGAAGTGGCATCACGAAAAATAAGGGTAAATACCATCAATCCGGGCATGATTGCCACACCACTATTGGGACAGACTGATTTTACAGCCGAACAACTGGAAGAGGATACCAAACGTTACCCCTTGCAGCGTTACGGAACGCCGGAAGAGGTGGCATCGGCTGCTGTTTATCTTTTGTCGGATGCGACACGTTGGATGACAGGCACCAGCCTGCTACTGGATGGAGGGTATACATTGCAATAAAGAATCAATATGGAAGCCTATATAAAAGCATTATCCTATTATTTGCCCGAAAGGATGTTGACCAACGAAGAATTGGTGCAAGAATTTCCAGAATGGACGGTTGACAAGATTGCTTCAAAAGTGGGTGTTGAATCCCGTCGTGTGGTAGGGGAAAACGAAACTGCTTCTGATATGGCAGTAAAGGCTGCTGAGCGACTTTTTTCTGAACACGCATTGGATAGAAGTCAGGTGGACTTTGTTTTGTTGTGTACCCAAAGTCCGGACTATTTTTTGCCCACTTCCGCTTGCCTTGTACAACATCGTTTGGGATTATCGGTTCATTGCGGGGCATTGGATTATAATCTGGGTTGTTCCGGCTATGTGTATGGCTTGTCGTTGGCCAAAGGGCTGATTGCAGCCGGAGTAGCAAAGAATGTATTGCTGCTGACTGCAGAAACCTATACCAAACACCTGCACCCGAAAGACAAAGGTAACCGTACCATATTTGGCGATGCCGCAACAGCCACATGGGTAGCTTGTGAGGGCTTTGCCTCCATTGGTAATTTCAGTTTGGGAACGGATGGAAGCGGCGCGGAAAACTTGATGGTAAAGACCGGGGCTTGCCGTCATAAGGCCGCTACGGGCAAAGTGTATTTTGACGAAGGAGGTAATCCGCGTTCGGATGATTATCTGTTTATGGATGGAGGTGCCATTTTTAACTTTACCTCTGATGCAGTGCCCCCTTTGGTAGAGGATGTATTGGCCAAGAATGGAATGGAGGATAAGGATGTGAATTTGTATGTGTTTCACCAGGCCAACAAATATATGATCAATTATTTGCGCAAGCTTTTGGAAATAGACAAGGAACGTTTTTACGTGTACATGTCAACAGTAGGAAATACGGTTTCTTCGACCATACCTATCGCATTGTATCACGCACAAAAGGAAGGAAAGCTGTGTGGCAATGTTTTGCTGGCAGGATTTGGCGTCGGCTATTCGTGGGGTGGTGTTATAATTAAAGTGGAAAGAAAATGATAAACAGATGTTGTTTAACAAATGATGTAGAAACAACTTCCATCGTGAATGGAGGATTGAGAGAGGAAACAGGTGAAAAAGTGTGGAAAGAGGGAATTCCACAATTATTGGATTTATATGCCAAATATGATGTAAAAGCTAC
>CAZXIB010000107.1:2799-3899 GCA_964639815.1 uncultured Thomasclavelia sp.
GAAAAGAAAAGGTTATACTTTTCAAACAATTAAACAGGTAACAGTATGAAACATATAGTTGTGTTTTTAGGCCACCCGGCACATTATCACTTGTTTAAGAATGTAGTCCATTCTTTGATGGATAAAGGTATAGATGTGACATACGCCATTACGCAAAAGGATATTTTGGTAGATTTGGTTAAAAGGGATTCTGTGCCATTCGAAATCATACGTGAAGATAGGAAAAATGGATTTTGGGGCATGTTGAATTCTGTTGTTAATATGGAGGTGAGGATGGCCAAATGGTTGAAAAAACAAAAGGCTTCCATGCTGATTGGAACAACATTGTCGTTTACATCTAGGATGATTATGGGTATTCCTGTGGTCTGTGTCAATGAGGATGATGCTGATGCTGTGCCATTGTTTGCCAAATTGAGTTATCCTTTTGCAACAGATATTCTGAATCCTGTTGTATGCAATAGTGGAAAATGGGATGCTAAAGCAATTAAATATGCCGGTTATCACGAATTGGCCTATTTGCATCCCAACCATTTTACGCCGGACAGAAAGGTGGTGGAGCAATATTTTTCCACGGAATCGCCTTATTTCATTATTCGTTTTGCGAAACTTAATGCGCATCATGACAAGGGAATAAAAGGTATCAGTACGGAAATAGCCCAACGCCTGATGGATATACTGAAACCACACGGACGTATTTATATCACTTCGGAAAGAGAATTGGAGTCACAATTTGAGCAATACAGAATCAAAATAAATCCGTTGGACATGCACCATGTGATGGCTTTCGCTGATTTGTATATTGGTGACAGTCAGACGATGGCAGCTGAGGCGGGTGTATTGGGAACGCCTTTTGTGCGTTTCAATGATTTTGTGGGTCGAATCGGCTATTTGCGTGAACTGGAGGATGTCTATCACTTAGGATACGGGGTTAAAACCAGTGAGGAGGAACGGCTTTATCAGGTGGTGGAAGAAATCATTGCTATGCCCAATAAGGAAACTGTGTTCAAGGAACGCAGGCAAAAAATGCTTTCAGAAAAAATCGATTATGCTAAATTCCTGACTTGGTTTATTGAGGAGTATCCGGACAGTGCCCGTATAAT
>CAZXIB010000108.1:0-3889 GCA_964639815.1 uncultured Thomasclavelia sp.
AAATGTTCATTTGCAGAAGAGACCTGGAACTATTAGTAAAATCAACGTTTTTGAGAGAGGTGTCTTCTGTAGAGGACAATTTTTTAAGAATTTAGCATCATCTTAATAAGCTCAACGGATCTTATTTTGAATGATGAGTATGTAACTATTTAGAGAAGAAGATGGATAAGAAATCGGATGTCGCCCATACGCTACGACAAAACTAAAAACTGCGATACTACTAGGAAGGTCATCGAGTTATAACGCATATTTCTGAGTCTAAAGACAAAAGATGTATTCCGCTTATCCAAATGGTAATTTATTTAATCCATGAAGATAGATCATCTATTTCTCATTAGGGCTCTTCTGCAAATGAATATTCATAATTTTAATCCCAATGAAAGATTCTACGTTGATCCCATTAATTTTGAGAATGATGCCTTCACCATACGAAAGACTGATGAGTATGATAACCAAGTGCTAGAGACAACCTACATAATAAGTGATGATGGCTATTACAATAGTCCAAACGATGTCTTAGAGAATGCTTTCGGTCTTACACCCAACCAAGAACTAATCAATGACGGCGAGGTTCATACTTTAATCTTAACGGATCAATACCTCAACGAGTATTCTATTGATTATTGGTACAGCTCGAATTAATAACTTGTCAGCGATTGTAAACTGAAAAAATAACCATTGGCATTCACAAAAAAACGGCACTGCTTCTTGATGGGGCAGTGCTTTTTATATATCCAGAGCTAACGTATGCTCGATTTGTAGGGGGTTGGCCTCTATTATTAGGGGGATGTGAGGCCAAGTAATATAGTTTAAGGGGATAGAATATGCGACATGTCTTCGCGCTGTCGGTAAGGAGTTCCTCCTTACGGTTTTCATGATACAAGATAGTTTTGTTGAGAATATTTTTATATTGTGTGAAGTGATGTGATTATCTAAGGCTATGCAAGATAAAGGAAAAGTCCCTTGGTCAGGGACTGCATTTCCATTGATATAGTTTTTGGGGGATAGAATACTATTATCATAATGAGGGGGTAACTTGTAAGGCTATATCGTCCTTACACGTACATCATAACGAATGTCCGTCAATGAATCATCGTGCAAATATGTAAAATAATGTGATTTTTCAAACAATGTTCATGCCTCATCGCATTATTTTGGCAAGGACGCTTTTGTGGTAGAATACGCTTATGAGTTCTAAGAAGATTATCATGGCCATCGTTATTACCTTGATTGCCATTATATTATTGGTAGTAGATATGTTTTTGATTAATACTAAAGTAGTGACAGCTAATACACAAACACTTACCTCATCAAAGCTTGACAGTTCCTTTGACGACTTTACCATCGTCTTCTTTAGTGATACCCACTATGGAACCAGCATCGGTCTTGATGAACTTAGTCAAATGGTCGACCTCATCAATTCCTTTGATGCCGACCTTGTTTTGTTTGGTGGTGACCTCTTTGATGACCTGCTCAACTATAACTTCAGCGAAGATGAAGAAGCTTCCTTCATAGCCGAGCTTGCGAGGATAGAAGCCAACTATGGTAAGTTCTACGTCTTAGGCAACCACGACTTGGGTACAACTGATGTCTATGAGACAGTCGTGTCTTATATGGATCAGGCTAATTTTGAACTATTAAACAATGCCAGTACCCGTATCTATATCGGTGACCAATACATAAACCTTGTAGGTATCGACTCTTCATTATTGGGAAGTCCTGATGTCGATAGTGCCTATAGTGACGTCGATAGCGAATACTTCACCATAAGCATCTGCCACACACCCGACACCTTTGATGATGTACCATTTACCGATATCATGTTTGCAGGGCACGGTCATGGTGGACAAATATATCTCCCCTTTTTAAACAACTTCTATCGCCCCATCGGAGCAGTAACTTATTTTAGAGGTACTTATTATAGCGATGACAAGATGCTACATGTAAGTAATGGCGTAGGTACTACCCTGTTCAACGCTCGTCTATTTGCTGATAGCGAGATACTGGTTTATAAGCTTAAAGCTTCCTAGTTTTGCATTAAACCTTCAATTTCATCAGCCTCATGAGGGATATCTTTAGCTAAATTGATACACCCATCTTTCGTGATAAGTAAGTCATCTTCGATGCGAATTCCAATACCCTCATCAGCTATGTAAAGGCCTGGCTCATTAGTTATAATCATGCCTGGCTCAAGCTTCTTTTTATTACTTGATGTAATGTCGTGGGTATCAAGACCTAAGTGATGACCAATGCCATGATAGTAGTATTCGCTGACATCTTTATCTAAGTCAAGTTTTGGCAATTCCCTTTTATAGTGAGCGATAACTAGCTCGTTTAGCTCACGGATAGTGATACCGGGTTTGGCATTAGCTTCGACTATTCTTTGAGCGGCTAAAACCGTGTTATATATCGCTCTTTGACGCGATGAGAACTTGCCATTTACCGGAAAGGTGCGTGATATATCGGCACAATATAGGCCAGAGGTTGCTCCTAAATCAACTAAGAAAAGTTCACCATCATTAGCTACTTGGTTATTATCACTATAGTGTAGTGTCGTAGCTCTGGGGCCACTTGCAGCAATCGTTGTAAAAGCTGTCTTCTTACAACCTTTGTGGGCGATGGTTAAGTTAAAGATAGCTTCAATGACCATCTCATTCATACCCGGTTTGATTGAGCGCATCATTGACTCGATGCCAAGCTTAGTGATATCGATGGCCTTTATAATCTCTTTGACCTCTGTCTCATCTTTAATCATCCGCATCTGAGCCAGTCTATCTCTGATATCTTTTATCTCGACATTTACGTAAGTACTCTCTAATTTACGGGCAAACTTCTCGGCTTCACTTTGGACTTGGTCGTAGCGATAACGCCATAAGTCAAGCCAAATGCGCATATGTCCACTGGCTTGATTATAGTTATATAAACTGCCGACAAAGTCCATGATATCTTCTTTATCGTAAATTTGGTCAACGCCAGTAACCCTCTTTACATCGGACTTGCTCATTGAAGCGCCGATGAACTTAGCTTCGATACCTACTACCTCACTTATAAACATAGTCGTTACAACCTTATCATTGGTCTTGCGCAAAACTAGCGTCATGTCCTCTTCATCAAGGCCAGTTAGATAGTAGAAACTGCGGTTGACGCTAAAAGGATAACACTCATCTTCTGAGCAGGCGACACTGCGTCCTGAAAAGATAAAGATGGCATCACCATCTTCTAAGATATCGGCTAATTTTAATCTCCTCTGTTGAAATATGCTCATTTTCCCTCCTTAAAAGATATCATCTTCTTCATCTATAGTATCTCTTATTACTATGGTCTCTATGCCTTTTAAACAATCCTCTATAAGCGGTGCATAGTCAAATCTATTTTCGAAGTACTGGCACTTATCTTGATGTGGTTTAGTGACGGGGTCTTTGGGGGCAAAGATTGTACAACAGTCCTCATAAGGCAGAATAGAGGTCTCATAGGTACCTAGCTCCTTTGCCATATCGATAATCTCAATCTTATCGAGGCAGGCTAAGGGTCTGATTATTAGTGTATCAGCGACTTCGCTAATGACGGTAAGTGACTCAGGCGTCTGACTGGCAACTTGACCTAGTGATTCCCCATTGGCCAAGACCTTGATATTCCTATCTTTGGCTAAGGCATCAGCGATACGATACATCATCCGTCTTAAGATAGTAATGGCATAAGACTCATCTACATGTTCATAGATGGCTAACTGTAAATCGGTAAAGGGTACGATGTGTAGTGTTATCTCGCTTTGATAGGCAGTTAGGATCTTGACGAGAGTCTTGACCTTATCGAGAGCTTGTTTAGAAGTGTAGGGCATCGAGGCAAAGTGGATGCACTCAACCTTTAAACCCCGCTTCATCATCATACT
>CAZXIB010000109.1:0-1643 GCA_964639815.1 uncultured Thomasclavelia sp.
TTTCTGATTATCTTGGCACCACTTCGTAAATGTCAGAATTGCTTGGAATATCAGGCATTTCCGGCATTTTGCGTTTCGGAAGATCCCCCGCATGTATCATGGCATCTCCGAGCCTCTTCCGGCGGTCAAAAGCAGTAAAACCGTATTTCAATAGTCTAAGTGCCCGTTTTCCTTGATTTTCCGGGGTTTTTGAGCATTTTTGATGAAGTTTAACGCTTGCTGAACTGCGGAGCGCGACGGGCTGCCTTGAGACCGTAGTAGAAAACGGCTTTACTGCCAAGCCGCCAACTTGTCCATCGCCGTCTTCGCAGAAGCGTCATGCGCATGAGCATTACGGCGCAGCGTCGTGGTGCTGTTGGAAGGTTCCATGACGTATTGCAGGTCCTTGGGGGCACTTCCATAATCCATGCCGCCTTGTTACTTTTCAAATATGTAGGTCTACTAACAGGACTCCTTTCTGCCTATCAGCGCGTCACTTCCCGAATCCAAATCATAAAGCCCTCGGTATCATCATCGGCGCAGTGGCCGCCGTCCCAAATCAGTCTGGCAGAGACATTCTTCCCGAGATTGTCCAGCGCAGTGGCCAGATTGGTGATGACTGGGAGGGACGTGTCCTTGTCGCAGGCCCCGTGGCGAATCCACCAGTTGGGGGCGCAGCCGGGGTTATTTTGCCGGATGAAATACATAGGATTCATCATATTGATGACCTGCTTCAGGTCCGGATTCAGCTCTGTCTCACTCTCGTTGGGATCATGGCGGAGGCTGTAGACAGTAAAGTGGCGGGAATCCTGGGTCTCCGCGCCGAAAAGCACCGGCTCTGCCATTCGTTTGTCGAAATCATCGAAAGCGGGCAGACCTTTCATGCGGCCGCAGTGTTTTACGAAATCTTCAAAAGAGAACCGGCAGCCGGTCTCATCGTGGGTAAACCAGGGATGCTCCTCCAAATATTTAATCTGCTGTTCAGCGGTGGACTCATCAAAGGCTTTATTGGCCGCGGGAATCAGAAAGGTCTTCAGGATGTAGTCCGCCAGATTCTCGCTGGAGACTGGGCCGTAGCCGCCCATTCCCTGCAAGGCCAATTCATCCTGATACGCACAAAATTCCGCAGTCAGCTCCTGTGAAAGCGTCTGATCTACCAAACCGGCGGGGATGAAGCCCATGGGGCCGCCCTGATTGCCTGCGGAGGGCACCTTGCCGTATTCCCATTCATAGGCCCCGTCGGCGTGTTCCAAATCGGTAATCGCGCTGTAGGACGCGCTGCCGCAGATATCATCCCGTTCATCCGCCGCGCCGACGGCTTCTAAATATGGTGTATACAAATCGCTGTTGCCGGAGGCCGCCAGCAGGCAGGATAGTGCGCCGCCCGCACTGCCGCCGGTGCAAAAGATTTTTTCCGTGTCGCCGGGCATGGCACCCTTGTTATGGCGAAGATACCGCACAGCCGCTTTCAAATCCACCATCGCGGCAGGCGCCTTGCCATAATAGCGCCCATCCGGGAACTGATTGTCGCGGCCGCGGCAGCCGGGCTGCACGACCACAAATCCATAGGCCAGCGCCAGCGCCTTATTATCCCCAACACCAGCCTCCCCGCCGAGCCCAAGATAACCGCCGCCGTTGGCCTTATTTGCGCTGCCCGGAGGGCC
>CAZXIB010000109.1:1743-3854 GCA_964639815.1 uncultured Thomasclavelia sp.
GGACCGCCAGGACCGCCAAAGCCGCCACGATTGCGGCAGGACATATAGCCGCCGACACCAATGACAAAGAAAATCGGGGCGTCGGATGCGTCATAAGGCAAATCGTTGATCGACACAGGCACCCAGACATCCAGACTCTCATAGTCTGCGTCCACCGGCTTTGCGACATATTGCAAATGCTCGTATTTGCGATACGCGACTTTCACTGCGCCGGCTCTTGTCTGCACCTCCTGCTGATCCATTGTAAAATCATCCAAAGGAAATCGCAGAATATCTTCCATCTTAAATATACACTTCCTTACGTTTAAACTTTGTCTGAATTTCAGAAACGAGTCGCCGCCGCATAAGCGCTGCGCATGGCCTTTTGCACATTGCCGGGCCTGTCGCAGTCACCGATGACCACGCTGTAGGGGACGGTATGCATCAGCGCTTCCGCCGTGTCCACACGGCTTTTCATGCCGATGGCCAGCAGAACCTGATCGGCTTTGTAGTAGTGCTCCTGCCCATCGGCGGTTTGATAGTAAACACCGCCCGCATCGATGCGGGTGCAGGTAACGCCGCCCTGGTAGGCAAAATTTTCTTTCGTGCGCCAATAGTTGACAACCATGCTGCGGTAATGGGCGCTTGGCGCGTCCTCAATTAGATCGTCCATTTGCTCCAGGACCATCACCCGCTTGCCGATTTCGCAGAGGTACAGTGCCGTTTCCGTGCCGATTTCGCCGCCGCCGATGATGACCAGCTCGCCGCCAAGCTCCGACTCCTTCCCATAGACGTCCGCCGCATAGCAAACGTTGGGGCCATCTGCGCCTGGCAGAGGCGGTGCCGACGGATCAGCGCCTACGGCCAGCGCTAGAACCTCATAGCCGCCTTCGGCCAGCAGCTCCGGTGTGGCTTCCGTATTCAGCCGAACGTCCACGCCCTCTTTTTCCATCTGGGCCACCATAAAGTTTTTAAATTTTTTCAGCGGCCACTTAAAGGACGGATAATCGGCATGGGTCAGGCGTCCGCCGAGCTGGCCGTCCTTTTCAAACAGTGTGACACGATGGCCCCGCTGGGCAGCAATGCGGGCAAATTCCAATCCCGCCGGGCCGCCGCCCACCACCGCCACCTTTCGCTGCTGTGGCGAGGGCTTGACAAACGATTCAATGTGATCCTCCAGTCCCAGGACGGGATTGACAGAGCACATACTACGGAATTTGTCCCGCACGTTGGGCGTATGGCACTTGTTGCAGCGGATGCAGGGAACGATATCCTCGCCCCGGCCCTCATAAACCTTCCGGCCATAGTCCGGGTTATTGATCCAACTGCGGGCCATGTAGATCAGGTCTGCTTTGCCCTCGGCAACTGCCGCGTTGGCAAGCTCAGGATCCTGGAAGCCGGCACTTGCCGCAACGGCCATATTCAGGCCCGCCTCATGAACAGCCCTGCACACCTGTCCCATTTCCTCCAGGTAGGGGGCGGGCGCTTCCTCTGTGGACGTGAAGCCCAGAGGATGCTGCGGATCCATCAAGCCGGAACGGAGATGGAGAATATCACAGACGCCGTCCAGCATCTTGGCATATTCGATGGTATCCTCCGTGGTATAGCCGCCCTCTGGCTCGCTAACTGACAGAACGCATTCCAGCAGGCAGTCCTTCCCAACAGCTTTGCGCAGCTCCGTAAACATTTCTTTTAAAAAGCGGCAGCGGCTTTCGACAGTCTGTACGCCATACTCATCCGTCCGATGGTTTTTCAGCGGGGACAGGAGCTGCGACATAGGTGAATTTCGGTAGCAACAGTAAATGCTGACAATATCAAAGCCCAAGGTTTTCAAATCGGATGCCTGGAGGCAGTAGTCCTCAATGATTTTCCGCAGATATTCATGATCCATTTCGTCCACGGATTTTCCGGGCATGGAGGTAATGATCTCATCGGTCTGGGGCGGACCGAAATCTTTATGCTGGGGGCCGAAGGTCATACCCGGCGGACCAGAGGGCTTTTTGTCGGGGCCGCCGGGGCCGTCTCCAGGAGCCCTCCCGGGACCGTCAGGCGGACCGCCGGGAGCGCCGTCCGGACCTCCGGGCATCGGCTCCGTACCAGGACGATGGAACCAGGCGGTACCCATGATATAG
>CAZXIB010000110.1:0-3851 GCA_964639815.1 uncultured Thomasclavelia sp.
TTCTCCTTCAATCATATCGAAGATTTCATCAATTAAACTCAAGACATAACGTATATCGCTGTCAAAGCCTTTACTGATGGCATCAAAATTCTTTTGATGCATCTTGAGCTCAAACCTGTCACGACGCTCATCGATGGCACAGTATAGATGACCATCTGCCGCAAAGCACAGATGGACTTTTCGTTGTCTGCGCCTTTCGAAGGTTGATATCCTTTCCATCATTTGCGGCGTTAAGATATAGAATGCATCGTGCTGATTCTTACAATAGATATCGAACGTTTTATTGAAGGATACACTTTCGGTCTTTATGTTATCTTTTACAAAGGTTCTATTGGGCGATATCGTCAAAGAATTAGATATCTTTTTGGGAGTCTCAACCTTTAAGAAAGGGCCCAAGAAGACTGTAACCAGCTCTGTCTTATCCTTATCAACCCGTCGACGTTCTACAAGTTTGATATCAGCTATCTCGATGGGTCTACCTTTATAGGTGCCTCTTATATGGTCTGAGGCTTTCACTATATCATAGGACGGCAGTGCCAGATAGAGTCTTTTAAGAATCGGTTCGATGAGAGGTGCCTTGGGGTCATAGATTAAGTCGTATACATATTGGCCAATAATCTCTTCCGCTATTTCTTTGCCTATCTTGTTTTTGATGTGGAGATAGGCACGACGCTCAACGATAGTACCCGCCAACACCAAGACAAAGTAGACCACCATACGGATTTGAACATACCTCGCTCCTAAAAGGTCGAACAACCTTATTGAATTAAACATGGACATGAAGCCGAGAATGCCAATGCCCAGCAGGGCGAAGCCTATATAGCGGATGTAGCGAAATTTCTTAAGTTCGTTATCTATACGTGTTTTATCCATATCAGAAGCTTATCTTGACATCTTCACGCTTGTAGTCTTCGGCCTCATAGAAGTCATAGGCTTGACGACTACCAGCTAGAAGTTTATTAGGGAATACGACAAGAGCTTGATTATAAACTGATACGTTGGAGTTATATACCCGCCTAGCCGCTTGTAGATGTTCTTCGGCGTCTCGCACACCTTTTTGCAGTTCTACAAAGACTTCTGACGACCGCAGTTCAGGATAGTTCTCAGCAAGAGCCATGAGATTACTAGTCACTCTAGACATCTCATTATCAGCAGCAGCTAAGTCTTTTAATGACATCCCTTGACGTAAAGAGATGGTCATAGTAAAGATGTCCTTTTCGTGGGCCATATAGCCCTTTGCCGTATCAAGCATCTTTGTCAGCATGTCATAGCGTTTAGTCAAAGCGACTTCAATACCAGATGATGCCTCATCGATCTTAACGGCTAGGGTATTGAACTTATTTGTGATGGCGATAGCCCAACACACAACCACAACTACCACAACAATTACAATCATTAGCATAATTTTTAACCTCCTTTTATATATGCACTAGTCAATAGAAAGTAGATAGTCTTATTTTTTTAGTCACTCTTCTAGTCTTTAGTCTCATAAAAGTCATAGGGCTGACGGTCACCGGCAAGAAGCCTATTAGGGAAGATGTCAAGGTCTTGATTATATATTGAGACAGTAGCGTTATAGACTTGTATTGCCGCTTGAAGTTCTTCTTTGGCATCTAACAGACCTTTTTGCAGTTCTACAAAGACTTCTGACGACCGCAGTTCAGGATAGTTCTCAGCAAGAGCCATGAGATTACTAGTCACTCTAGACATCTCATTATCAGCAGCAGCTAAGTCTTTTAATGACATCCCTTGACGTAAAGAGATGGTCATAGTAAAGATGTCCTTTTCGTGGGCCATATAGCCCTTTGCCGTATCAAGCATCTTTGTCAGCATGTCATAGCGTTTAGTCAAAGCGACTTCAATACCAGATGATGCCTTGCCAATATTAACGACTAGAGTCTTGAACATGCCTTTAGTAGTAGTGACCCAAGCTACCCCTGCAATAATAACAACCTTAACAACATTCAAAATCATTAGCTCATAAACTCCTTATCACCTATAGATGTGTCTATTTCAGTAGCCTGCTTGTCGATGATAGTTCAATAATCCTATTCTTCTAATATACTGCTTGCAAGTTCGTTGTATGTATCTCGCAAAGATTGTAGGGTCGATACATCACAACCATCATCATCACTTATGTCGAACACGAAATCATAATAGCAGTTGTAAACGCTGTAGTCATCATTATATAAATAGCCCTCGTCTAATTCCCAATCATAGACAACACCTTGATAGTATATCAGTTTATACTCGAGGTCGATGATGTAGGTGCCATTGTCGTACATATAGTTGCCGATATCTTCATAACCTAAGGCAATTAAGTCTTCAGCGTAGTCTGTTGTTAGATCATAATCGCCATAAATAAAGTCGGTATAGCTATAATCGCTATCAGTAGTACTGCCATCGGTAAAGTTTGAGGTGTCGATATCTGGTAAGCTAGAAGAGTTAAAGTCATAATAGCTATAGTCAGCTGTCAAATCAAAAGATTCAACATCCGCCACATCAAATGACATAGCAATTGAAGCAGCCGTGATATAGTAATCAGCACTTACTTGCACAGTCAAAGTAACAGAATCAGCAATTTCTATATCTGAGAAGAGACTAGAAGCTGAAGAATCGCCTAGTTCCCCCATAATAAGATTCATAAGGCTCAATCCATCTACAACAATCTCTAAGTCATAGCCATCGCTATTGCGTGTAGCACTGACACTTTTCATCTCATCGATGGATAATAGGTCGTACGATAAGATTTCAACATCTTCTGACGTCTCGATGTATCTATCGCCATCTTCATCAATGTAGGAGATGCCATCGATGTACCATTGCTCGTATGAAGAGCTCATGCCTAACATATTCACAGACATCAGCATGTACATCTCAGGCGATTCAGAATCGGCTTCTACTAAGACATAAGTCATGTTTATGGGAATTGAAATCTGTATATTTCCACTATCTTCACTTCCACTACTCATTGACATGACCATGCTTACCTCTGTCGTGAATGAGTCTAGCGCTTGCATGTTGTCGCGTGCCGTCTGATAGATACTAGCAGCATCAAGCTGCTCTGACTGACAAGCTGTCAGTGTTAAAGTTAGTAACCCAACTAGCAATACCTTAACTATCTTTTTCATAATGTCCTCCTATCTTGTTGGTATTCTATGAGTATGATGTTACGCTTTTATTGTCAAATTAAGGGAAATGCTTCTCCATAACAGACGTATAGCGTAATCCAATTGATAAATATAGACTTCCTGCTATTTACGCATAGCACTTCTATGATTAAGTATAACAGGTATGACAATAGGACTGCGATTAGTTTTTTGATATAAATAAGGTTCTAGGGTATTGCGAATGGTGTTTTTAAGATCGCCGAAGGTTACTTTTTGTTTCATGGCTTGTTTGAGGGCTTCGTATACTTGTGTTTCTGCCTCTTTAAGAAGAGTTTGTGATTCCTTTATAAAGACAAAGCCACGCGATACAATGCCAGGACGACATAATATCTTATTGGTTCTAGAGTCGATACAGACGACAACAGCGACCATACCATTATCAGCTAATATTTTACGGTCTTTGATGACGGAAGTAGAAAGACCAGATATATCATTACCATCAACGTATATTGCATCGGTCTGAATCCGTGTATTAGCGCGGTATACCTCACCCTCATGCAACACAAGGGCATCACCATTAGTCATGACAAAGCAATGGTCTTCAGGGATTCCTGTTTCCATAGCTGTCTCAGCATGCATCTTAAGCATCTTGTACTCCCCGTGCACCGGCATAAAGTACTTAGGCTTAATGAGTTGCAACATCAACTTCTGCTCTTCTCTAGAGGCATGACCTGTCGTATG
>CAZXIB010000111.1:0-3813 GCA_964639815.1 uncultured Thomasclavelia sp.
CGGGCAGGAGCGCAAAAGCTTTTTATTTTCACCGGCCCGTTGTTTTTATGGAGAAAATCCCTACCTTTGCAGCACCAAATTTCAGAGATAACTGTACGGTTACACCGGCGGAGTTTAAAATCGCCTGCATCGGCCTGCCACCGGCATTACGAGAGGCGGTTGCATTTTAAAAGCACTGACCTTCCTCGCACGTAGAGGAAGGTTTTTTCATGAAACGCTTTCCGTTGTACACACTCCCCGCACCAGCGTACAGCGGGTTTCGGCAGAACAGTGGGAGTTTTTACAGATTATGGATTTACGCAGCAAAATCAGCACATCGGGCCGGCGCATGGCCGGCGCACGCGCGCTATGGGCGGCCAACGGCATGAAGGCCGGACAAGTGGGCAAACCCATCATAGCCATTGTCAATTCGTTCACACAATTTGTGCCCGGACACGTGCATCTGCACGACATTGGGCAGCACGTAAAGGCCGAGATAGAGAAAGCCGGCTGCTTTGCGGCCGAGTTTGACACCATCGCCATAGACGACGGCATTGCCATGGGGCACGACGGCATGCTGTATTCCCTGCCCAGCCGGGACTTGATAGCCGACAGCGTGGAATACATGGTGAACGCACACAAGGCGGATGCCATGATTTGCATCAGCAATTGCGACAAGATTACCCCGGGCATGCTTATGGCGGCCATGCGCCTGAACATCCCGACCGTATTCGTGTCCGGCGGGCCGATGGAAGCGGGCGAATTAGACGGCACGCACCTTGACCTGATCGATGCCATGGTGCAGAGTGCCGACAGCAGCCTGTCGGACGAACACGTGGCCCGCGTGGAACGGGCGGCCTGCCCCACATGCGGCTCGTGCTCGGGCATGTTTACGGCCAACAGCATGAACTGCCTGAACGAGGCCATCGGGCTTGCCCTGCCGGGAAACGGCACCGTGGTGGCGACGCACGCCAACCGCAAGCAGCTGTTTACCGACGCGGCCCGGCTCATCGTGACCAACACCTACAAGTATTACCGCGACAACGACACCGGCGTATTGCCCCGCAGCATAGCCACCCGCGATGCCTTCCTGAACGCCATGCGCTTGGACATAGCCATGGGCGGCTCTACCAACACGGTGTTGCACCTGCTGGCCATAGCACACGAAGCGGAAGTCGACTTCAGTATGGACGACATTGACCTGCTGTCCCGGCAGACACCCTGCCTGTGCAAGGTAGCCCCGAACACACAGAAGTACCACATACAGGACGTGAACCGCGCCGGCGGCGTGCTCAACATTATGGGCGAACTGAAGAGCCTGCTTAACCTGCAGGCGAAACGGGTGGACGGCCTGACCTTGGGCGAAGCCATAGACAAATACAGCCTGAACAAGCCCACGCCCGATGCCGAAGCGGTGCGCCTCTACAGCAGCGCGCCCGGCGGCACGTTCAACCTTGTACTGGGCTCGCAGAATGCCACCTATACCGCCCTCGACACCGACCGCACCGGCGGGTGCATCCGGGACATGGAGCACGCCTACACACGCGACGGCGGCCTCGGCATCCTGAAAGGGAACATTGCGCAGGATGGCTGCGTCATCAAGACGGCGGGCGTAGACGAGCGTATATGGACGTTCAGCGGGCCGGCCAAAGTGTTTACCTCGCAAGAGGCGGCCTGCGAAGGCATACTCGGCGGCCAAGTGGAAGCCGGCAATGTGGTGGTCATTACGCACGAAGGCCCCAAGGGCGGCCCCGGCATGCAGGAAATGCTCTACCCAACGTCTTATATCAAGTCGCGACACCTGGGCCAAGCCTGCGCCCTCATAACAGACGGGCGCTTCTCCGGAGGTACGTCGGGACTGAGCATCGGACACATCTCGCCGGAGGCGGCAGCGGGAGGCAACATCGGATTAGTGCGCGACGGAGACATCATTGACATCAACATACCGGAACGCACCATCAACGTACGGCTGTCGGACGAAGAACTGGCCCTGCGCAGGCAACAGGAAACGGCGCGCGGACCGATGGCCTTCAAGCCGGAACGCGACCGCCAAGTGTCCAAAGCCCTGCGGGCCTACGCCGCCCTCGTCAGCTCGGCCGACAAAGGGGCGATACGCTTAGTCGACTGACGGCACAAACCCCCCAACCCATAGCCATGAAGAGAAAAGATGCCCTCCTGCAGGCCGGAATCGCCCTCGTGGGCCTGCTGCTGTTCGTCCCGGGACTCGGGGCGGTACACCTGTTCGACTGGGACGAGATTAACTTTGCCGAATCGGCCCGCGAGATGTTAGTGAGCGGCAACTACTTAGACGTACAGATCAATTTCCAAACCTTCTGGGAAAAGCCCCCGCTCTTTATCTGGATGCAGGTGCTGTCCATGAAGCTGTTCGGCATCAACGAATTTGCCGCCCGCTTCCCGAACGCCCTTTGCGGCGTGTGCACCCTGCTGGCCCTGTTCCGCACCGGCCGCCGGCTAAAGGGGCCCGGCTTCGGGCTGCTGTGGGCCATGCTCTACGCCGGTTCGGTCCTGCCCTTTTTCTACTTCAAGTCGGGCATCATCGACCCGTGGTTCAACCTGTTCATCTTCTGCGGGGTCTGCTGCTTCGTGCGCTACACCGACACGGCCGACACGGCCGGCAAAACCCTCCGGGCGGCCCTCTCGGGCTTCTGCCTCGGATTAGCCGTATTGACCAAAGGCCCCGTGGGCTTCCTTATCTTCCTGCTCGCCTTCCTGGTCTACTTAGCGTGGAATAGGTTTCGCATGCCCTTCCGCTGGAGGGATGCGGCAGCGTTTACCCTCATCCTCTGCCTGACGGGCGGGCTGTGGTTCCTGCTGCAAGTGCTGAACGGCAACTACACGGTCGTCCGCGACTTTATCATCTACCAAATCAGACTGTTCCAAACCCAAGACGCGGGGCACGGGGGCTTCCCGCTCTACCATTTCGTCATCCTGTTCGTCGGGGTCTTCCCGGCCTCCCTTCTGGCCCTGCCGGCCTTCCGCCGACGCATCCTGGCCAACGAACCCGACGCAAGCACGGCACACTTCTTCCGCTGGATGATGATACTCTTCTGGGTGGTGCTCCTCCTCTTCTCCCTCGTGAAGACCAAAATCATACACTACTCATCGGCCTGCTATTTCCCCCTGACCTTCCTGGCCGCATACGTCGCGTGGGATTATGCGCACGCGGCGCACCGCCTGCCCGCCTACCTGCGCATCCTGCTGGTGAGCCTGGCCGTCATCTATGGCATAGCTATCCTCGCCGTGACGCAATTCGACCGCTTCAAGGCGGCCCTCACGCCCCTCGTGGCCGACGAGTTCGCCGTCGGAAACATGCAAGCCACCGCCTCGTGGCACGGCTTTGAGGCCTTTGCCGGCCTGCTGCTCGTGGCGGGCGTCGCAGCCTATATCCGCCTCACGGGCCGGCGACCGGGCCTGCTGCCCGCAAGCTGCCTTGCGGCCGGCACCGCACTGTTCATGTTCGTGGCCGTAAGGTTCGTCGCGCCCCAAGTGGAGCAATACACCCAGGCCGCCGCCGTGGCCTTTTACGAAAACAGGCAAGGGGAAGACTGCTACATCTGCACGCCCTATTTCAAAAGCTACGCCCACTACTTTTACGCCCACAGGCAGCCGGCCAACAGGCTGGCAGACGAGGAGCGGCTGCTGCGCGGCCCGTTGGACAAGCCCTGCTACATCGTCGTGAAGGACACAGAGCGCAACCGCGAGCAGCTCCTGCGCGATGCCCCCGACGCCGAGCGCCTGTACGCCCAAAACGGCTTTGCCTTCTACCGCCGCCTGCCCCGGCCCGCCCCCGCCACCGTCCCCAACCGGTAGGCC
>CAZXIB010000112.1:0-1381 GCA_964639815.1 uncultured Thomasclavelia sp.
GATTATGCAGTTGTTGCTTTTACTTATGGAAACCAAAGCGCAACACTTTTTGAACGATATGGAGCAGATGTAGCTTTTCCTATTCCTTTAAATTTAGTTCCAACTAAAAAAGGTATAAGAACACTCCTTGACCCATTTTTAAATGATAATCTTATTGTTTATAGCGCTAATAAAAGTATAGAAAAAATAATTAAATCTATTTCAAAGCGGTACCATAAAAATATTTTGGTGGTGGAATGTAAAGGTTTATCAAGTGCTTTTTTTAAACTAGCTTTATCTATGTTTGATGGGACATTTGAGGATTTTAAAAATCGTGCCTACTTATTAGACAACATAAAAACATCTGAATTTTATTTAAATAGAGATGAATCTCTTAAAGAACAACTCAATATTTATTTATCTAAAAATAGATTAATCGGATATTCAACAGTAGTTGTTTTTGGTGGAAAAGGTGTTATAGAAGAAGATGTTAATATCGTTACTAACTTTTTAGCTCAATACGATGATATAGAAGTTAGTTACTTCGATAGTGGACAAGATGAATCGCTTTTTATAATAGGAGCAATGTAACTTGAAAGAAAACTATCGTTCAACTAAAAAACATGATTTATCTAATCTGCGTAAATCAAATAAAGAGTTAAAAGATATTTTTGAAATTGCTTTTGCTCATAAAGATTGCATTGCATATGAACGATTAGCAAACTTTAATATTGAGAAAGCTACATATAGAGAGCTTAGAAGACATATTGAAGGCTTTGCTTTATATTTAACGCACAATTATCCACCAAATAAAGATGAATTTATTGCAATTGATTTAGTTAATGATCCATCATATTTAATTGCTTTTTGGGGATCGTTAATGTCTGGTTATACTCCATATTTAGTGAATAGTCATTATCCGTTAAATTTTAGATTGAAACTTCTATCTAAACTAAAAATTAATAAAATAATAACTTTTTCTGATGAATATGAAGGCTTTGAAAAAATTAATATCTCTGCAAAACCCCAAGATTTTAATAAAAATTCTCCAAAAAAATACAATTGGTCAAATAGCTTTGCAATATCTTCCTCATTAACTGGACTAGAAGCGAAAGTTGTAATTTATGACGGATCTTCTGTTGCTAATGAGATTTTAAATAGCGATTCAATAATCAAAGAAAACCCTTGGTTTATGAAAGACTATAATAAATCAATTAAGGTAGCTGCTATTCTTCCTTTCTTTCATATTTATGGAATTATGGTTTCATATCTTTGGTTTGCTTTTTTTGGAAGAACAATAGTTTTCTTTAATGATTTATCTAGTAACACAATACGTACAACAATAATAAGACATGGAGTTACACATATATTTGCTCCACCAGTTTTGTTTAATAAGTTATAT
>CAZXIB010000112.1:1481-3812 GCA_964639815.1 uncultured Thomasclavelia sp.
GTTCAAGCATAAATCAAATAAAGCTTACTTATGATCAAATTGCTAATCCTAATGCTATTAAAATTTCGCGAATCCAATTAAAAAAAGCTATCAAAAATAAAATAGTTAATCTGTTTGATTATTCTGATTTAGTAGAAGAAAAATCTACTATTGATGACAACGAAACTATGCTTCGTATTAAAAAAATATTTTTAGAAAACCTGCAAAAAAATATAAAAATCTCGCAAAACAGCGATTATTTTTTAGATTTAGGTGGAGATTCTTTCGGATATATCTCGTTAATTGTTAGTATTGAACATGCATTTAATACACGCATCGAATTTGAAAAAAAATATTCATTACGCACACCATATGACTTTTATAAAAAGATAAAGGGGGAATTGTGAAAAAGATAATGTATTATTTTGCATTAATAGTCTGTGCTCCTTTTGCTTTAATCTTTTTTAAGATGAAAGTTAGTTATGAAGGTGGAACTAAATTTAAGATACCAAAGGGTTCAATAATTATATCTCCGCATAAAACCTTTCTTGATGCGATGTTGCTTTCTTATTTATTTTTCTTTAATCGAATTTATTATTTAGTTGCAGATTGGTATAAAGGATTTTTAAAAATATTTAAACCATTTATGTTATTACTTGGAGCAGTTATTGTTGATATCAATGGTCAAGATTACAATTTTATAAATTCAAGTCAAAAGATCTTAGGAAGAGGCAAGAATTTACTTGTATTTCCAGAGGGTGATTATTCTAGCAACAAACATTTATTTGAATTTGGTGAATTCAAAACTGGTTATTTACTAATCGCTTTAAAAACTGCTTCACCTATTGTTCCAGTAGTAACTGATTTCTCATATGCTTTATTTTCCAGAGTTCATATTAAAATTGGTAAACCTATATATGTTGAATTAAATCACAACCGAGATTCTAAAACTCAAGAAATCACATTTCTAAACAATCTAATTAAAGGTAGATCTTTAGATTTGTTCTACCAAATAAAAAAAGAAAAAATTGAGAAACTAAAAATAAAATATGAACTAAAGATAGTTAAAAGTGGTGATATCATACGAGTCAAATCAAATAATTCTTATCATTATGGATTATATATAGATGAAAACACTGTTATTGATCTTAATAATGTATATAATCAAATAGGTAAAAGTAGCGAAATTAAATATATTTCTTTATCTATGTTTGCTAAAAACGGAGAGATTGAGGTAAGAAATAAGTCCAAAAAAACGCGCTCAATAAAAGAAATTGAATTATATTTAAAAGAGATTATCCACCAACAAAATTATTCTTTAGAAAATTGTACTTGTTTAGATTTTATAAATCGTTTAACTTTAAAAGTATGAAGGGAGATTAAAAAATATGAGTAAATACGTAATTCTTACAGACTCAACCTGCGATTTAAATGCAGATTTGTTATCAAGATTTGAGATTGATGATTATATTAGAGGGATAATGTCAACTCCAGAAAACGATAATATTGAATGTGATCTTGATAATAAAAATGATGAGTGGTTTGATACTTTCTATAAAAAATTAAAATCAAATCCAAAAGGATACAAAACTGCTGCTTGTGGTTTAGGAAAGACTAAAGAAATTATGAGGAAATATCTTGATAAAGGATTAGATGTTCTTCTTGTTGTTATTTCATCTGCTTTAAGCGGAATATATAAAATAGCAATGCAAGCAAGAATAGAACTTCTTGAAGAATATAAAGAAAGAAAAATACTAATTCTTGATTCTAAAAGGTATTCTTTAGGAATAGGACTATTAGCTATTAAAGCTTCAGAACATAGAAAAGAAGGATTAAGTATAGAAGAAAACTATAAACTTCTTGAACAAGAAAGAGATTGTCTTCACCAAATGGGTCCAAATGATGATCTTTTCTATGTTGCAAGTAAAGGAAGAATAAGTAATGCTAAAGCTTTCTTTGGAACTGTATTTGGAATTAAACCACTTGGTGATTTTGGACCAGAAGGTATGGTAACAGTTTTTGGAAAGGTAAATGGTGTAGAAAAAGCATGCAAAGCAATAATCGAATACATGAAAAAGACGATAAGGAATCCTAAAGATCAGATAATCTTTATTTCTCAAGCATCGCGAAGAAAAGAAGCTAATAAAGTTAAGGACTTAATAATAAAAGAATTTAGTCCAAAAGAAGTTATTGTCACAAATATTTATCCAAACACTGCAATTAATTCAGGTCCTGGATTATTTGTTGCACTATATTTTGGAACAAAAATAACCGACCTTAAATATGAAAGAGAATCACTTGATTCAATAATTAGTAAGTTATGAGTTATACCCTTCCTTGGTGGGCAATTAT
>CAZXIB010000113.1:0-3754 GCA_964639815.1 uncultured Thomasclavelia sp.
CGGCAAAGGGTAGAAAAATAGAAAAAACTACCTACACTTATAAGTAAGATTAAAAACAGTCTTGCAAAGGAGTCTTAAAGAGATTCTTTTACAAGGCTGTTTTTTCTATATTTAAGTGGAATTTACAAAATAAATATATAAGGTGAGGAAAATGAATAAAGTAGAAAAAATATTAAATGATTTTTATAATGATTATGACGAAGAAAATAGGCTAATACGAGATAAGGCTCATATGGTAGAATACATTACAACTACAACATATATAGAAAAATATTTGAAAAAAGGAGACAGAATATTAGAAGTAGGGGCAGGAACAGGAAGATATTCTATTAATTATGCTAAAAAAGGAATTAAAGTAGATTCTGTTGAATTAATAAATAAGAATTTAAATATTTTAAGAAGCAAAATAACTGATGATATGGATATTAATGCTATACAGGGAAATTGCACAGATTTAAGTATGTATGAAGATAATACTTTTGATATTACTTTAGTGCTAGGGCCACTATATCATTTGTTTGATGAAAAAGAAATAAATCAAGCTATACTAGAAACAATAAGAGTAACTAAAGAAAATGGTAAGATATTTTTTGCATATATTACAGATGATTCTGTTGTGCTATCATATGGAATAAGAAAAAGAAATATGAAAAGATTGAAAGAAATATGTGGTGAAAACTGGAATCCACCAAAAATAGTAGAAGAAATATTTTCATCATATAAAGTAAATGATTTTGATAAAATGATGGAAAAATATAATGTAAGAAAACTTGAAACTGTTGCAAGTGAAGGTATTGCTCAGAATATGCAAGATTATATTAATGCTTTAGATGATGAGGAATTTAATCTTTTTATTGATTATCATCTGAAAAATTGTACAAGAAAAGATTTAATTGGTTATAGTGCTCACATATTAGAAATTGTTGAAAAAAGTTAGGAAGTGAAAGTAAAATGGAATTTAAAAGATATGAAAATATAGAAGAATTTGGAAAAGAAAATTTAGAGCTATTACTAGAAAAAGAATGGCTTAATAATTTAATAGTTGGAAATTATTTTGAAGGCTTAAAAAAAGGTGCAGAAGGATGGCTTTTGGGAAAAGTTACAGATAAAGGAAAAACAGAACTAATAATACTTTACAGAAAGCCATATAGAGTATTATTAGCTACTCCAACTGATAATACAAATGATGAATTGTATAAATTTGCAGCAAATGAAGTTTATAAAATAGACCAAAATATACTTGGGGTAAATACTGAAAAGGAAATTGCAAACAAATTTGCAAGATATTATTGTGAATTAGCTGGACTAAAATTTAAACCACATATGGAACTTAGAATATTATTACTAACAAAATTAAATGAACCTAAATTAAATAATGATTTGATTTTTAGAAAAGCAAATATAAATGATAAACAAGTTTTGGTTAATTATATTGATCAATATTATAGAGAAGCTGTAGACGAGATTCATACAAAAGAAGAATTAGAAGAAAGATTTGAAAGACGTTTGCAAAAAGGAGATTATGTATTAGAAAAAAATGGTAAGATTGTATGCCAGGCAGCATTAACTAGAGATTTACAAAGAGGAAAATGTGTTAGTGGAGTATTTACACCTACAGAGGAGAGAGGCAAGGGCTATGCATATAATTTAGTTTATAGAATTACTGAGCAAGAATTGAAAAATGGTGCAGAATATTGTGTGTTATTTACAGATAATAAAAATCCAATAAGTAACCATGTTTATGAAAAAATAGGCTACAAAAAAATGGTAGATTGTGAGGATTTACATTTTTATATGTAGAGGTGATTTTATGGTAAAGTTAATTAAACCAGATAAAAAATATTATAAAGAATATAAAGAAATGATGGATGAATGGAATATGGAAGGCTCTAGAATAGCACCATGGCCATTACACCTGAAATATCATAAAGAAGAATTTTTCAAAGAAATGATAGAAAGAGTAGAAGAAGTTGATAGAGGTGAAAACTTAGATGGATATGCTTCTGCAACAACATATTGGCTTTATAACGACGAAGATAGTAAGATAATAGGTGCGTCAAATTTACGACATTATTTAACAGAAGAAGGATTAAAATATTGGGGCCATATAGGATATGGAATAAGACCATCTGAAAGAAAAAAAGGTTATGCTACAAAACTACTAAAGTTAACTTTAGAAGAAGCTAAAAAGAGGGATATTTCAAAAGTCTTACTTGGTGCATATACAGGAAATATTGGTTCTTGGAAAGTAATGGAAAAATGCGGAGGAGTTTTTGAAAAAATTGCAATAGAGGAAGAAACAGGTTTACCAGTAAAGAGATATTGGATTGAGATTTAATACCGATTGTTTAATTTTTTAAAATAGGTGATAATTATTTAATTATATACAATTAAAATATAAAAACATTAGCACTATTAGACTTCTTTGGTAACTACAGTAATTGAAAGGGTGATATAATGGAAAAATACAAGATTTTAAAAGATTTAGTAAGTTTTAATACTATAAAAGATAAAGAAAATAAAAAAATAGTCAATTACATAGAAAATTTATTAAAAGAAAAAGGCTTTACTACAGAATACAAAACCAAAAACCTTATAATGAGTTATGGAAAGAAACCAACTTTTGGATTTCTGGGACATACTGATACTGTTGAATACATAGATGGATGGAATACAGATCCTTTTAATCTTACAGAAAAAAATGGAAATTTATATGGACTTGGTGTTTGTGATATGAAAGGCGGAATAGCTGCAATTTTAGCTGCAATATTGAGTTTAAACTTAAAAGCAATTAAGAATGGAATAAAGCTATATTTTACTTATGATGAGGAAATAGGCTTCAGAGGGATAAAAGAAATTACAGAAAAGAAAGAAATATTTCCAAATTTTATGGTATTTGGTGAACCTACACATAATGAAAGTCTTATAGGAAGTAAAGGCTTATTAGAATGTGATTTGCATTTTAAAGGATTAAAAGCACACTCAAGTAATCCTAACAAAGGAATAAGTGCAAACCTAAATGCAATAAAATTTTTAGGTGAGTTAGAAAAATTTTATATAGATAATATTAAGAAAAAAACTAATACTAATTATGAAGTGCCATTTACAACAATGAATGTTGGAATTTTAAGAGGAGGAAGCGCAAAAAATTCTATTCCAGCAGAATGCTATGCGACTTTGGATTTTAGATTAGCCGAAAGCGAACATTCTAATATAATTTTAGAAGAGATTAGTAATTTAAGTAGAAAATATGATTGCAAATATGAGATAATAACAAATATAAAACCGTTTTTTAATATTGCAGAAATAGAGAATAATGGTAAAACAGCAAATTTTATAACTGAAGCTAGTTTTATGGAGGCTAAGAATAAAATTATATTAGGAGTAGGGCCAGTAACTGCACACGAAGTAGATGAATATATAGAAAAGAAAAGCTATGACAAACTAGTAGAACAATATAAAATGATTATTAATAAATTTGCATAAATAAAAATATTATAAAAGGGGGTGATGCTATGACCCGATGGTTTAGTATGAAGACGATAATCAAAGGGTTCTTCTATGATAACTCTTTTTCAGTTGAAAAATAATTAAAATTTTGACATTGTCAAACTTTAATTCTTTTCCAACATATTTGTTTTTTTAAGAAAAGGAGAAGAGTAATTATGGAAGATAAATTAGAAATAATAAAAAGAAAAGCAGTGCAAATTTTCTCAGAAGAAGATTTGGACAAAAAGATAAATAGTGGAAAGAA
>CAZXIB010000114.1:0-3628 GCA_964639815.1 uncultured Thomasclavelia sp.
GTATGGAAGCGCGACTTAATGCCTTACTACGCTTAGCCATCAAACACCAAGCGACTGATATCCACTTTACGAATTGGCGGGGTCAAGTGACAATCGAGATGCGCATCCGCGATGTCATTAGGGAGGTCAAGACAGCTCCCGGCGATAATAAGATTATCCGCTACTTACAATACTTAGCCAATCTAGATGTAGGCAATCTTCTTAAGCCCCAGACTGGTCAATTTGAGTGGTATCTCGATGATAGGATGTTGTCACTACGCTTTGCTCTGATTCATAACTTGCATCTCGATAATGGCGTACTGCGCATCCTCGACGAGCAAGAAACCATAACCAAGACCAACCTCGACTTCTTAAAGGATCAAGGACGTTTCTTTAGGGACATCCTCAATTACCGCAATGGCCTCTACATCAATAGTGGGCCGACGGGCTCTGGTAAGACGACAACGTTGTACACGCTCTTACATGGCGTAGCTAAGCGTAAGATCTTTACCATCGAAGACCCTGTCGAGATAATAAGCGAATCCTTTATTCAAATCGGCATCAATGAGGCTATGGGTCTAGGCTATGACGAGGCTATAAAACAGGTCTTGCGCCATGACCCTGACATCATCATGATTGGTGAGATTCGCGATGAGCTCACTGCCCAAATGGCTATAAGGGCAGCCAATACTGGTCATACTGTGATAACGAGCCTGCATGCGGGAAGTTGTACGTTGGCGATTGAAAGGATGTTAGAGCTAAAGGTAGAAAAGGGACAGTTGCAAAATGTCTTAATTGGTCTATCGAATCAAAGACTATTCCCCAAGCTGGGCTCTGAAGAAAAGATAGTTATCTATGAGACGATGGATAGAAGGACTATTGAAGAGTACTTTAAGACAGGAAGGGTGCCAGAAGATTACTACTCACTAAAAGAAAGGATAAAAGATGCTCAAAGACAAGGTCTTATCGCTGAAGAAGTACTGGAAGAGTGGGCTTAGCGAGGGCGACTTAGAAGCACTAGTTACCTTGCTTGAGAGTGATATCGCCTTGGCTGATGCCTTTAGTCTCTTAGAAACTAAAGCAAATAAACCAATTTTTGATGCCATAACAACCAGGCTAAAGACAGGAGAACCTATAGACAAGGTCTTTGTCGACTTCTTAGATAAGCGTTATATCAGCACCTTTAAAGCCTTTATATCTTACCTGTCTTTACAAAAGACGCTAACACTTATGATGGAGGTCGACAAAAGAGAAGCGGACTTTTTAAGGTCAATCGGTAAAGACCTCATGTATCCCTTAGCCCTACTAGTCTTTAGTATCGTTGGCATATATCTCTTCAATGGGTATTGTTTTGAGCCATTACTTAATAGTATGTCTCAATTCTCTAGTGATATAACGGGCATCTATGTCTTTCGCACTGTCTTGGATATCGTCATTACCGTTATCTTTGTGCTATTACTTATCGCTGGTTCACTGTTCCTCTACTTCATCAGGCCCAAAAGAATGGTATTGGCCTATGTCTTACTACAGCGTTATTGGTCGACATCAATCTTGAAAGAGTATCTCACTAGTCGTTTTGTCTTATTCTTTGCCGAGTGCTATAAGATTGGCCTAAAAACCAAAGACAGTATCGACATCTTAAAGAATCTTAGGGCTAGACCCTTAGTTGCCTTTTTGGCCAATACTATCGACAAGGGACTCTTACAGGGCGATACCATGACCCAAGCTATGCAGACGCCATATCTCGATGAAAAGATTGCCCGATTCATAAAGATTGCTCAGTATAGCGGCGCCATGGGGCCAATGTTAGAGAGTTATATGACCCAGTTTCAAATGCGCTTTACAAACTTCTGTAAGCGACTGGCCAAAGCCATTCAAACTCTTAGTTATGGCATGATTGGCCTAGTCATCATATTTATATATCAGATTTTGTTCATCCCGATGGGAGTATTAGGAGGACTATGAAAAAAGGATATCAAGGTTTTACACTACTAGAGATGATTGTCGTCGTACTTATCATCTCCATACTGTTCTTGCTTACGATACCCAATGTATCGAAGGTCATGGAATCGGTGGAAAATGTTGGCTGTGACGCCCTGACGAAGGTCGTCGATGCCGCTATTATCGAGTTTAAGCTTGACTATGATGAATATCCCTCATCTATAAATGACCTCATAAGTGGTGGTTATATCACTTCGGAACAGGCCACTTGTTCCAATGGCAAAGCCATAACAATCAGCGATGGACATGCCTATGCGCCATGATGGTTATCTCATGGGCGAGTTATTAGTCGTCATTATGATTATGGCCTTTGTATGTCTGCTATATCTTCCTAAATATCCAGAAGTCGATTTCTCAGATCAAGTCTTTATCAATGACTACTTGTACGCTCAATCTGAGGCTATGTCTTCTTATAGTCAAGAATATTTAGATAATGACATGTCATCTACGCCGATTTATTTCAGCGCGATGGGCAATGTCAATCAAGGTCAGACAATAAGCGGCAAACATTCAATCGTCATCCATTTAGGCAATGGCTATATCACTTATGACAACTAAGGGTTTTATCTTCTTTGATGTCCTGATTGTACTGGTCTTACTGGTAACTATCATCACAGTTCTTTCGGCAACTGTAACACTACAAGGTAGCTACTATGAAAGATTTGAGCAGTATAGCGAAGGTGTGGGGATAGAGGGCTTAAATATAAGGAGAAAGTAATGCGTGGTTTCATTTTAAAAGACTATCTTCTAACTCTTCTTATTATCATCATCCTCATGCCTATTGTCGTGGCTACTTTAGAAGTTATCACTACTTTTCGTTACATCGATAGTCGCCTACAAGATGAGATAGCCTTATATCACCTACAACGTCGCACCCTCATCGCCAGCGACTTCAGTATCAGTTCTGATACCGTATCTTTTATCTCGGAAGAAAAACAGTGGACTATCCACTATGATGGAAATCGCATCTACTTAACGCCGGGCTATCAGCTATTTCTTGATGATGTCGATACAGCGACCTTCTATAGTGATGGCACTTATCTTTATATCTACTATGAAAAGGAAGGGCAGAGTTATGAAAAGGTCATCACCATCTTATGATGGCTACGTCTCAATCTTCGCCTTAGTGGTCTTTATCATGATTATCGCCTCCTGTCTTTACTATGCTATATGCCTACGCAGTCAGCTTCTCATCATAGAGAACTTAGAAGAGATAAGAGATAACGTAAAAAAAGAATATGCTGTCTTACTTAGCTTCGACGCTCTTTTAAAGGAGTATGAGCCAGAGATTCTATATGACGAAGAAGGAGAAGAGATAGGAGTCTCTGATGAGATAGTAATAGATGATTATTGGGTCGATGGTATATATGTCGATGTCTTAAGTACAGGCAATTATTTCGTCCTTTCCTATGAGGATGTCAGGTTTCGTGTATATGGTGATTTAGAGGGCATTAGTAGCTACGAGCTATATTAGAGGCAAGAGGATAGACGAATAAGCAAGTGTCTCAGGAAATTAGTAGCTCTATTATGCAAGAGTTAGAATATAATATCTCTGATGAAAGTGCAGGCACATACGGAGTACATGTCGGCAAGAGAAGCGGCTGATAAATGGGGTATATCACAAAGACGGGTTAATGTGCTTTGTCTT
>CAZXIB010000115.1:0-3590 GCA_964639815.1 uncultured Thomasclavelia sp.
TCACGGTCTATTTATTATTCGCATGACCGGAAGCGAGCCACGTTTTCACGGTTTACTTATAATCCGCATAACCGGAAGCGGACTACTTTTGAGGTAGCTATACCACCTGTCAGTGTCATTCTACGTATCTTCGGTGAATATCTCAACAAAGAACCTTGTCACCACTTTTTAGCTATCATCATCCGGGTCTGGTAAGTCAGCGAATGTCACCGCTACGATATCGGACTTAGTGACTGTTGTGCCAGCTTCTATGGATTGCTCAGTGACTATACCATAGCCATCAAGGGTAAAGGCTACGCCTGTAATAGCCCATAGCTCAGTAACCTCTTTTCTAGTCCAACCGGTGAGGTCAGGCATAGAGAAGGAATCGGTACTCGTCAAGATAAAGATTTTCTGGTTGTTGTAGATGGTAGTGCCAGCACTTGGATATTGACTAATGACATAGTCACCATCACCTAATATGACTACTTGATCACTGTCAGCTAACTTTGAAGTAGCATAGCTTAGAGTGTGACCGACTAAATCGGGCATCTCATAAGTAGTGGCAGTACTGGCACTACTAGTATCATCGTCTTCATCGCTGCTTGTTAGACCATATAGAAGAGCTATGCGCTCAATGAGGTTAGTAACAGGGTCAGTGTAGTAGTGATTATTGCGGTCATAGTCTGATACATAGGCATAATAAATCATGTATTGGGGCTCATCAGCTGGAAAGGCTAAGATAACCGAAGATATTACTGTACCCTCTTCGGTATAAGTACCAGACTCATCGGCGACCTGTTGGGTTCCTGTCTTAGCTAAGACACCAACACTTTCTACTTCATAGTAGCGAGCTGTGCCCTGCTCATCTGTGACTACTCTTCTGAGTAGTTCTTGTAGTTGTTCGGCTGTTTCTTCACTTATGGGTTGTGATACCACTTCTCTTTGACCCTCATAGATGACATCACCACTAGAAGAATCGACTATCTTGTCTATGTAATATGGCTTAACCATCTCACCATTGCCAAAGATAGCTGAATAGGCCTGTACTAATTGTAAGGCTGTGACCATTAGACCAGAACCATAGGTAGCGGTTAGTTTCTCTACGGGTTGAGAGAAGTTTATCCACCCAACACTCTCTGATATACCATCAGTATCAACCTCTTCAAAGAAACCAAACTCATATAAGTACTCTAGGTAAGTCTCGGGGTCTATTAAATCTGTAACAATTGATGAAGTAACGGTATTTAAAGACATGATGAGTCCATAGTCATATTCAACATATCCATAGGTCTTATTTTCCGAGTTTGTAATACAACCGAGATTGTCATCATCATAGGTTCTAACTGGGTCTGTACCACTTGCAACATAACAAAAGTCACTAGAGTCAACCTCTGCTGTGCCATCATAGACACCTTCTTCTATAGCCGCGGCATAGGCAAAGGTCTTAAAGACCGAACCTGGTTCAAAGAGGTATTGGGAGTTGTAGTTATTGTATTCTTCAATATCTAGCTCATTACTATCAAAGGTTGGAACTTGTCCCCAAGCTAGTATCTTACCGGTCGATATCTCAACGACTATACCCCAAGCTTGGCTGGCATCACGGTCTTCTATGGTCTCGGCAAGAGCTTCTTGTAATGCCTCTTGAATGACGTTATCAATAGTGAGATAGACATCATAGCCATCTTTGGCGTCAACGACTTCTTCTGTCATACCCTCTAAGATATAGCCATTTTCATCAGCTTGATAAACGCGATATCCATTAACACCAGATAGTTCATCATTGAGGTATAATTCAACGCCCATACGACCTACTAAAGTCCCGTTTTCATCTTGGGCAAACCCAACAAGATAAGGGCTAAAGTAATCGCCTAAAGGATAATAGCGTTTACTAGAAGAGACAAATTCAACACCGGGAAGTTCATATTCTTCGATAGCGAGCTTTGTAGCCTCATCAATTTGTCTACCAGCTGTACCAATCTCGGTCTGATATAAGCCTTGAGCACTTTCGAGTATCTCGTATATTGTCTCTTGGTCAGCACCTAAGATGTTAGCCAAGACATTAGCTGTATATTCAATGTCTACGACATAGCCAGGCGAACCATCGGCATAAGTTCTAGACTCACTCATATAACAGATAATGGAATAAGTACTTACATCAGTGGCAACAGTCATACCATTGGCATCATATATGTTACCCCGACTGGCATAAATAGTCTCACGGACATAGTTTACGCTATTGACATAGGATTCTAGACTTGTAAGTGATCTGATGTGTAGCTGAAATACACTTACCACAACGACATTTACAATCACGACAAAAGCGACCACAAAGGTCACCGAAAAGATTGCCTTCAACCATCTATTGGGTCTCATCACTACTCTCCACTAGTGACGTTGATGACGTTGCTGGTATCTTGACTCAGGCCACTACTGGTCGCTATCTCATAGATGCGGTCTACACTAATAAGCTCATTAATCTCGCTATTTAATAACGTATTCTCTTCTTCTAAACTTGCGCATTCAGCGCGTAAATCCTCTATCTGCATGGTTAAGTAGTTCTTTTGCGTGCGAACGAAAAGACTAGAGAATAAGACAGATACAGTAGCTATGGCAAAAAGAACCATTGCCACTGATTCTAATCTTATAACTCTCTTTTTCTTCTTCTTTACTATCTTAGCCATTTTGTACCTCTTTTCTAATCGCCCGTAGCCGTGCACTTTTGGCTCGAGGATTTTCTTTTAGTTCGTGGTCTTTTGCGATGACGCTATGACGTGTCAAATTCACAAAAGGAGGTGTTAAATCTTCCGGCTGATACATAATCTTGCGGTCACTTGTATCAGTCGTTAGTTCTTTAAATCTTCTCTTTACAAGACGGTCTTCCAAAGAATGAAAGCTGATGATTACACAAGTCCCACCTACCTTTAAGTAGTCAGGAAAGATATTTAGGAATTGCCTTAGTGAATCGAGTTCACCATTTACCGCAATCCTTAAAGCCTGAAAAGTTTGTTTAGCTGGATGGCCCTTTTTAGATAGGACTTTAGATGGTAAGACAGACTTTATGACATCAATAAGCTCATAAGTAGTCTCAATAGGCTTTACTTCGCGCCTTTTGACAATGCCCTCGGCTATGCGTCTTGCAAAGGCCTCTTCACCAAAATCGTGCAAGATACGATAGATATCATCTACCGGCCAAGTATTCACTATCTCATAAGCCGTAAGACTTTGGTCTAAGTCCATGCGCATATCGAGCCTGGCTTCATAGCGATAAGAGAAACCACGACTTGGATTATCAAACTGGGGCGAAGAAACACCAAGGTCAAGTAAAATGCCATCAAGACTTTCTTTAGAAACATAAGAAGCAAAATCGGCGAAGTTACTGTGATAGATACTAGCTCTATCATCGAGCAAGCCTCCAGCCTCTTTTATAGCTACAGCATCTAAGTCAAAGGCAATTAGTCTACCATCCAGACCTAAGCGCTCAAGAATGGCTTTACTGTGGCCGGCTCTTCCTAGAGTCCCATCCATATAGAACCCGTCTTCTTTGATGTCAAGATAGTCTATAGCTTCCGTGAGTAGTACACTTACGTGCTTCATTCGATGAGGAAATC
>CAZXIB010000116.1:0-3585 GCA_964639815.1 uncultured Thomasclavelia sp.
CTGAAAAATAATCTTATCTATGAAAGATTTACATTTATATGAAATTAATTTTTAAAGAATATGAAAATAATTCTTGAAAGAGATAATGAAAATAATTATAATGAGTCCTATATTTAGTTCAGGGGGAATGAAGTATGTTCTATAGAGACGAGTTTACTCTTATAGAGGCGATGAAAGCAGAACATAGTATGCGCTCTTTTGGTAAGAAAGAGTCTCTTGCATACAGTGAAACAGCTTCATCAACATCGAAAGATGCAAATAGCACCACTTGTGGTAGTGAGTGCTTTGATTGCTGTGACTTTTTTGTGGTCTCAGCCTCTTCCTTTTCATTTACTTACTCTTTTAAGTATTTCCTCTTTCTGTTTGACAGGGCCTGGCGTGAAATGCGCCAAGCCCTGTCATTGTGCTTTTATGGCGTAGGGGGATGCTTATGTTGAAATATATCTTTAAGCGCTTAGCTATCGGTCTATTGACCCTATTTATACTAACGACGGTGACCTTCTTTGCCGTAAGAGCGATTCCTGGTAGTCCTTTTTCGCAAGATACGCGTAACGTAACACCGGAAACATATGCGGCACTAGAGGCTAAGTGGGGCTTAGATAAGCCACTTATTGAACAATACGCTACCTTCTTAGTCAATGCCTTACAACTTGACTTTGGTGAGTCCATAGCTAAGAAGGGTCAGATGGTCGTCGATATCGTTATTCAACGTGCACCGACAACCTTCAAGTTGGGTTTAATTGCCTTCATTATAGCTGTGGTAGTTGGTTTGACCTTAGGTATTATCGGAGCCCTTACTAAACGACGGTGGGTTAACGGCGTCATCACGGTGGTGGCCACACTGGGTGTATCAATACCAGGCTTCTTGTTGGCGATAATTATGATGTATTTCTTTGCCGTAAAGTTTGGTCTATTACCAGTTATGGGCCTAACGTCTTGGAAACACTATATACTACCATCTTTGGCCTTGGCCTTTGGCCCGATATCGATGATTACTCGTCTTACTAGGTCATCACTACGTGATGTTATGGCTAACGATTATATTACATTAGCTAAGTCTAAAGGTACTAAGGACGTTGTAGTTATCATTAAACACGGTCTAAAGAATGCGCTATTACCAGTTATTACTTATTGTGGGCCGATGTTTGCTGGTTTAGTAACAGGCTCTTTAGTCATCGAGCGTCTATTTACTATCAACGGCATTGGCGCCGAGTTTACTAACAGCGTTTCTAACCGTGACTACACTTTAGTCATGGGTTTGACGATATTCTTAGGTTCAATAGTTATACTCATGAACCTTATCACTGACCTCATCGCGGCTATTATAGATCCGCGTATCAAACTAGGAAAGTAGGTGGGATAGATGGAAAACAAAGATATCATATTGACAGATGATATGTTCGACTTGCTTGATGAGAGCGAAAAGAATTCAGAGTTTATAGCCGTTGAATCCAAGACCTTCTTTAGGGATGCTTGGGATCGCTTTAAGAAGAATAAGTTAGCTTTAGCTGGTCTAATCTTTCTTATTCTAATGGTCTTAGGTGCCATTTTTGTACCGATGTTTTCAAAATACTCTTACACCCAACAAGACCTCACTAACACTAACGCCTTACCAAGTTGGGAGCACCTATTTGGTACTGACCATCTAGGTAGAGATATCTTGGTTAGAGTTATGTATGGTGCCCGTATATCTTTATCGATTGGTGTGGCAGCGGCTTTAATCAATCTCTTTATCGGTATTATCTATGGTGGTATTGCTGGATATCTTGGTGGCAAGGTCGATATGGTTTTGATGCGTATTATCGACATCATCTATTCGGTGCCTACGGTACTGTACACCTTACTTATCCTCATGATTTTCGGCAACAATATCTCCAGTATGATTCTGGCTATCAGTGTTACCTCGTGGATTCAGATGGCTAGACAGGTTAGAACACAGGTCATGTCTTTAAAGGAGATGGAGTTTGCGATGGCGGCTAAGGTCTTAGGTGCTAGTGACATGCGTATCTTATTAAAGCACTTGGTAGTTAATGCCATAGGGCCGATTATCGTATGTTTAACGATGATGATACCTAATGCCATCTTTACTGAAGCGTTTCTTTCAACGGTTGGTATTGGTCTAGATCCTCTTATTCCAAGTTGGGGTACGATGGCTAATGATTGCCGCTCATTAATATTTACATATCCTATTCAGATAATCTGGCCAATTGCCGCTATCTGTTTGACGATATTGTCACTTAACTTTGTCGGCGATGGTCTTGGCGAAGCTTTAGATACGAAGGGTAGGTGATAGGTATGGCATTACTAGAAGTAAAAGGTCTATCGACCACTTTCAGAACTGACCAAGGTACAGTTCAAGCTGTTCGCGATGTCTCCTTTGACTTAAAAGAGGGTGAAGTCTTAGGCATAGTTGGTGAATCCGGCTCAGGTAAGAGCCAGACCATGTATTCAATTATTGGACTACTTGCCGATAATGGTGAAGTAGGTTCGGGCAAGATTATCTTTGATGGGCAAGATATATCCCATGATAACTTCAAGGATAAAAAGGAATACGAGGCTACTATGGCCAAGATTCGTGGCAACACCATGGCCATGATTTTCCAAGACCCGATGACCTTTTTAAACCCGGTATTAAAAGTTGAAACACAGCTAATCGAGCCACTTTTAAACCATACTAACCTCTCAAAGAAAGAGGCGCGTGAAAGAGCTCTTGATTTAATGCGTTTAGTTGGAATACCTTCACCCGAAAAACGCATTAAACAATATCCCTTTGAATTCTCGGGTGGTATGCGCCAACGCATCGTTATTGCGATAGCCTTAGCTAATAAGCCGAAGCTCATCATTGCCGATGAGCCGACGACAGCCCTTGATGTCACTATCCAAGCCCAAGTACTAGAACTCATTGAAGACCTCAAGAACTCTAGTAACTCAGCTGTCATCATGATTACTCATGACCTCGGTGTTGTCGCTAAGCTTTGCGATAGGATAGCTATCATGTACGGTGGCAAGATTGTGGAGATTGGAACAGATAGAGAAATCTTCTACGAGTGTGAGCATCCTTATACTAAGGGACTACTCAACTGTATCGCTAATCCTGATGAGGATGACGATGGTGAGCTAATGCCTATCCCAGGCTCTCCACCAGACTTACTGGCTCCTCCAGCTGGTTGTCCCTTTGTCGATAGATGTGAGTCGGCGATGAAGGTCTGTAAGATGTATCAGCCTGAAGAGACGACATTAAGTGAGACACATAAGTGTTCTTGTTGGTTACTACAAAAGAAGGCGGTGAAGAAATGACGACTATAAGCGCACCTATTCTAAAGATAGAAGAATTAAAGAGTTACTTCGATGTGACTAAAGGCATCTTCACCAGAAAACAGATAGTCAAGGCCGTTGATGGTGTTAGCTTCGAAGTTGGGGAAAATGAGACCTTTGGTCTGGTTGGTGAGTCAGGCTGTGGTAAGTCAACCTTAGGTCGAACCATCGTCAAGCTATATGAGCCAGCCGGTGGCAAGATTATCTTTAAAGGCCAAGATATCGCCGATATAAAGGGCAAGGCCCTTAAGGCCTATCACAAGCAGATGC
>CAZXIB010000117.1:0-3562 GCA_964639815.1 uncultured Thomasclavelia sp.
GGCCAATATATAGTAGTACCAAAAGTAATGCCTATACTACCTATTACATATAGAACAAATTGATGTAAAAACACCCCAATAATTAGACCAATTATTATAGCCAATAAAGTCATAAATAATATCTCTTTATAAACATATGTTAAGGCTTCTCTTAATTGATATCCATTAACTCTTAAAGTAGCAATTTCTTTAACTCTTTCGTTAATAATAATATCTGTTAAATTATAAATAACGACCGCAATTAAAGCTCCGCTAAGTAAGACAATAATAATAACGACAGCCGTTAAATTATTTATAACGTTAGCGTATATATTTTGAGTGGCTATTTTTGACGTTATTGAAGATACGTTATCATCATCTAATAGTTCATCTATATATACTTCTAATTCTTCATCGCTCATATCAGCAATAACTAAATATGAATTTAAAGTTAATCCTTCTGAAGTGAATAAGAAGTTGCCTGCACTGTCTCCTAAAAAGACATAGTTATTAATATAGTTTGTTGTTATGCCTGTAATTGTTAATGAATAACTCATTAACGCATCATCAAGTTTAAATTGGATAGCATCACCAACTTTTAAACTTAATTCATCAGCAATTTGTTTTGTAACTATAACACTATTTGAATCAAAAGTTATATCTTTATCAAAGCCAAAGTATGTATCTAAATCATCACCTTTATATAGAGTTATTGCGATGTTTGTATCACCTAAAACATCACCATCGTACGTATAAGCTTTTGAATAACTCGTAGCTTCATCAAGTAAGTCAACCGGCTCATCTATATCAATAACTTTAACAACTAAATCATAATTTAAAATAATGTCATATTGATCAGTTGATAATACTTCAAGCGAGTCTTTAATACCAAAACCAGTAAGAAGTAAAGCTGTACACCCGCCAATACCTATAAGCATCATAATAAGATTTTTCTTAAACCTAAAGACGTTTCTTAACATTGACTTCAAACTAAAATTAAGTCTTTTCCATATAGGCGTCACACGTTCTATTAAAATCTTTTTACCTGCAACTGGCGCTTTACCTATCATTAAAGAAGAACAACTTTCTTTAAGTTGAGTAAAACAAATTATTGAAACAGCTGCTACTATTGAAGCGATAATAAGAGTAGAGAATATAGCTATATATCCAAATTGATAGGTAAATGTAATCGCAGGAAGGTTATATAAACCTGAATAGATAATGTAAATAATGTATGGAAGAATAAATATACCTATAGTAGATCCAACTATAGCGCCGAGAACTGAAAATACTAGCGACGCTAATAAATATTTAAAAAATATAGTTCCTTTACTTAGACCAAGCGATTTAAATGTTCCCATAAGTTGTCTATCTTTACTAACTAGACGTGAAATAGAACTTATTGAAACAAGCAAAGCGATTAAAAAGAAGAAGATCGGAAAAACATATGATAATGAATTAACCTTTGTTGAATCGGTTTCAAATAAAGCAAAGGCTTCAATTTCGCCTCGAGTTAATACGTACCATTGAGCATTTAAACTAGAAAATTGTTCACTTAAAGCTTCATCGACCATTGAGTCGATCATATTTTTTAATGTATCTGGTAAAGTTTCGTATGCATCTAAACAGTCTTCATCAGTCGCATTATCATCTATTACATCAAAATAGTTTTCATCGATTTCTCTAATGGCAGCTATAATAGCAGTTTCTCTAGCTTCTTCCATCAAAGTTTCAAGTCGAGCGTTAATTATATCGCTACCAATTAATTGAATATCGTTAACTTTTTGATTTATATAGCTATCATATACACTCGAAAACGTATTTAAATCTTTAGTAGAAGCAAAAGTGATTTTGATGATGGTATACGTAAAATCATCGCTATCAAAATAATTTTCATCAAGGTAACACACAGCATTTAATGTTCCATTACCAACCGTAGTCGATATACTTTGAGTAGCCATATATATAGGATCAGTAACGATACCAACTATTTCATAACTACTATCATTTATATAAATATAATCACCGATTTCATATTCAATCATCGTATCGTTATTGATGTCGAGCATTACGCATTCATTAGCACTAGTTGGATAATGACCTTCGATTAAAGTGAGTGTATCGATAGAGTCTTCATTGAAGGTACGATAATTAACGCGAGCTTGAATGCGTTCATCGTTTAGATATACTCCAAGTAGATCCTCTTCATAGTGAATCTCAATTTTGTCTATATCACTTATATTTTCTTTAATGGTTAAGTGGTCATCTTCATTAAATCCTAAAGTTGATTGAATATAAATATCTTGAACGTTATTTTCATCATAGTATTCATCGACAGAAGCTTGTAAGTCAGGAGTAGTAGATAATAGACCAACTACGAAACTTACACCTAATAGCACTATAAAAAATATAGCTAGTAATCTAGTTATATCGTTTTTGATCGAAGAAAAAATATATTTCAAATAAGTTTTCTTCATCTTACCATTCAATCTCCTCTATTGGTAAAGGATGTTCATTATATTCTTCACTAATAATTTTGCCGTTTTTTAAATGTAAAACGTGATCAGCCATTTGGGTTAAGGCGCTATTATGGGTAATGATAATAACCGTTTTCTTATTTTCTTTACAAAGGGTGTGTAAGGTTTTTAGTATCTTTTTCCCAGTCTCATAGTCTAAAGCACCGGTAGGTTCATCACAAAGAAGAAGCTTAGGGTTTTTAGCTAAAGCTCTAGCTATTGAAACACGTTGTTGTTCGCCTCCACTAAGTTGGCTTGGGAAGTTATTTGCTCTATCTTCTAGACCAACTAGTTTTAAGCTTTCTTCTGAGCCTAATGGATTTTTAGAAATCTCAGAGGCTATTTCTACGTTATCTATAGCAGTAAGGTTAGGGATTAGATTATAAAATTGAAAAACGAAACCTATTGAGTTTCTTCTAAATAAGGTTAGTTTCTTATCGTTATATTTTGAGATGTCCTCGCCATCAACAATTATTGAACCGTTAGTTACAGATTCCATTCCACCAAGTAGGTTAAGTAAAGTAGTCTTTCCTGCCCCGCTAGGACCAACAATCACGCAGAACTCGTCTCTTTTTATAGAAAAATTTAAATTATTGCTAGCTAATATTTTGCTATCACCGACTGTATATTCTTTATAAACATCTATGAATTCAACAATTTTTTCCATAACCAGCCCTCCGTTATATTCTGATATTTTATCAACACGTGTTGTTTTTTCAATTTTTAGTTAATATAATCAACACTATATAAATATTTGTTGATTTTAAGGAAAACATGGACAAGAGGATATTAAAAACAAAAGAAGAATTAAGTGCAGCTCTTATTAAAATATTGAAGAATAAGAGCATTTACGACATCTCAATTAAAGAACTTTGCGATGAAGCCGAAATAAACCGAACGACTTTTTATAAGCATTATCGTAATCAATTTGATTTGTTGACTGAGATGGAGAACTGGTTTTTAGATGAAATTAGAGCTAAATTTGGAAGCCAGTTCCTAATAAAAAGTTCGTTTATCAATATACTGACTGACATCTTGGGGTTTATTAAGCGAAATAAAACTTTTGC
>CAZXIB010000118.1:0-3540 GCA_964639815.1 uncultured Thomasclavelia sp.
CTATGCTTCGGGTTTAAGCTGGGATAGTGTTATGAGAGCAGTTCGTAAGCTCTATGCTAGCCTTGAAATTGAGGAACAAAACTAATACTTATCGTCGAGGTGTTTTGCTAGCCACTTGGAGAAGTCTAGCTTTTCGACAATCTTTAAAAAGACAATACCAAGTACAGCAAGAACAATTGTTAAGACTAGGTGTATAGCATCCAGTCCTGTAAAGTAGAAGAAGTCCGGGAAAAATAGATAAGCTATAAGCATACCCCCCGCGGCATTTACTATCAGTAAGACATTAATTAGACGCAGTGGTTTAGAGACAGCGTAGATGTTAAAGATAATGATGGTAGCGGCGATAAGCGTATACATCGTATCCATGTGTTCCGATACTATAATGTTCAAGTATAATAAGTTGCGCAATAAGATACCAATAAAAACGATAGCGATTGCCGACGGTATAGCTCTTGATAAGATATTGGCTAAAAAGTTACCACTTACTCTATTATAGTTAGGTTCAAACGTAAGTATAAAAGAGGGGATACCAATACAAAGTGAAGACACTAAGGTCAACTGTATTGGACTAAAGGGGTATTCCCTGAGAAATAATATTGACAACACTCCCAACAACATCGACATAACGGTCTTTATTAGGAATAAGCTAGCGGTGCGCTGGATGTTGTTGATGATGCGGCGACCTTCATCAATGACATCAGGCATGTGCGAAAAGTCGTTGTCCATCAAAACAATGCTTGCCACGTTTTTAGCACTCTGTGCCCCCTGAAACATCGCTACACTACAATCGGCCTCTTTTAAGGCCATGACATCGTTAACCCCGTCGCCAACCATACCAACAGTGTGCCCGGCATCTTTAAGACTGGCTATCATGATGGCTTTTTGGTCAGGCGAAACTCTGCCAAAGACACTATGGTTTAATACTAACTCCCTTAGCTCATCATCTTCTTTTCCCTGGCAATCTATATAGTCATCAGACTTATTAATACCGATAGACTTAGCTATATGTGATACTGTCTTGGCATCATCACCCGATATGACTTTTAGGTCGATATCTTGTTCATAGAAGTATTTGATGATTTCTTTGGCTTCTTTTCTTATCTCATCACGCATGATGACAATACCAATAAGTTTTTTGTCCTTGCTTATGGCGATGGTTCTAAAGCCTAAACTAGTATACTTATCAATGACATCTTTAGCTTCTTTTGGTACTACTATCAAATCAAGATAGGAATAGGCACCTAGTCTATACTCATGACCGTTATATATAGCTCCACTGTTTTTAGTACGACTAGAAAAGGGAAACTTATCATCTAGTACTAACGGTTCTTTGACCTTGAAATAAGAGCGTAAGGCGTAAGCTGTAGCGTTATGGTCATCTAAAGAATGCAAAATATTAGCGATGATATTTTCATCGAAGTCTTCATATTTGATGATGTCAGTTACTTCTATGGCTCCACTGGTTATAGTGCCAGTCTTGTCAAAGCAGATGACATCAGTACAGGCAAGAGTCTCTAAAGAATAGAGATTCTGAGCTAGTGTCGACTTATAAGACAGCTTCAAGGCGCCAATAGAAAGGGCAACAGATGTAAGCAAGACCAAACCCTCAGGTATCATACCGATGACAGAGGCGGCTGTTTGTACTATGGCTTCATTGAAACTGAGGTCAGATAAAAAGTACTGTTTTAAGAATAAGATTAAGCCCAAAGGGCCAATGACATAAGTAATTAAACGGATTATAAAGTTTATAGCGTCGTATAACTTAGAGGCTTGTCTTTTTTCTTGTTTGGCTTTGGCTAAGATGTGGTCAATGTAGTTATCTTCACCTACAGCAGTTACTTTACACCTGCCCTTACCGTATACAATGTAACTACCAGCATATAATAAGTCACCAGGTCTTTTTAATATGTCATTAGACTCTCCTGTGAGTATTGATTCATCAGCAGCTAATCCCCCCTCCAACAAGACACAATCACTTGCTACTTGGTCGCCCAGACCCAAAAAGACGATGTCATCTAAGACAATCTCGTTACTATCAATAGTTACAACTTTACCATCACGCAAGACAGAAGGGTGAGGGTCGTTTAAAACTTTCAAGGCATCAAGTTTGCGCTTAGCTCTTATCTCTTGAAAGATACCGATTACCGTATTAATTATTACTACACACATAAAAAAGGCATTTCGCCACTGTCCTGTAATTAATATCAGCACACAAATCACTAAGTTTATGGCATTAAACAACGTACATATATTAGTTCTTAGGATTGAACAAGTTGACCTAGAGGTCTTTTCTTTAGTGTGGTTTACTAGACCCTTAGCTATACGTTCAGCAACCTGTTCAGATGTCAGTCCTGTCTTTTCATCTCGATCCATGACAAAAGTATAATACAAAAACCGTTAGTATTCTGTAAGAGAATATAGTTTTTAGATACGCTTCATCAAATGCCAAATCGCACCATACAGAATATTCCCCCAGAAAAGTGTAGTAAATAACAGAATATTCCCCAAGAAAAGTGTTTAATATTAAAATTATTCCCCTAGAAAAATGTATAATATAGCCATGAAGAGGACATTATACGATGACTTAGTAAGGTGGAAAGAAGACAAAGACCATAAACCATTGATATTAAGTGGTGCTAGACAGACTGGTAAGACTTGGCTTCTTAAGGAGTTTGGTAATAATGAGTATGAAGACTTGGCCTATATCAGTTGTGATAATAACTCAGTCATCAAAGACCTCTTCTACGACTTTGACATCGATAGGATTATAAGAGGTCTATCAGCTATTAGTGGCATAGACATCAAAGAGTCTAAAACCCTCATCGTCTTAGATGAAGTACAAGAAGTACCTTTAGCTATAACTTGTCTAAAGTACTTCTCAGAGGATACAAGAGATTACCATGTCATAGTAGCTGGAAGTCTGCTTGGCATAAGTCTACATGAAGGTACAGGCTTTCCGGTTGGCAAGGTCGATAGATTAGAACTATACCCTATGGACTTTAGGGAGTTTTTGTGGGCTATGGGAAAAGAAACGTTAGTAGCGATACTAGAGGCAGGTGACTATAAAGAGATAGAAGTCTTTCGCAGTACCTTAGAAGATTTACTAAGACAATATTACCTTGTCGGTGGTATGCCAGCCATTGTCTCCTATTACACTAAAACATCAGATGTAGCTAAGGTGAGAGTTATGCAGAAAAGCATACTAGCCGACTATGAATCGGATTTTTCTAAGCACATACCTAAGACTTCGCTTACAAAGGTAGAGTCTGTTTGGAATACCCTGCCTGCCCAACTAGCTAAAGAAAACAAGAAGTTCATCTATGGCTTTATAAAAAAGGGAGCTAGAGCCAAGGAGTATGAAGATGCCATAGAATGGCTAGTGCAGGCTGGCCTAGTCTATAAGGTTGCAAGAGTCTCTAAAATTGTGAGTCCCCTAAAAGCATACGAAAACACAGGTGCTTTCAAACTATACGCCTTAGACTTGGGACTACTAGGTGCTATGAGTGAAGCTCCAATAGACCAAGTACTCATCACCAACAA
>CAZXIB010000119.1:0-3478 GCA_964639815.1 uncultured Thomasclavelia sp.
TATAAGATAAGTCCTAGATGATGGTGGAGGTGTCAGCAATTGACGCCTCTATTTTTAAGATAGGTAGATGTTTTGTGTCGAAAGTTTACTACTGGCATCGGGCGCCAATTAACTACATATTGAGCGCAATACGAAGCTCATATAATTTGACAATACAAGCTAATAATGTTAATTTCACTTTAGAGAAATTAAATAATTGAGGGGGGGGAGATATGCGAATTTTTAAGAAAACTTTATCGTTTATAATTTGTTTTGTTCTTGTCGTTGGGAGATTGGCATTTAATGTAAATGCTATTGAAATCGAGAAGGAAATAGTATACGTAGATGGAATAGCGTTTGAATGTTACACAAATGACAATGGAGAATTAATAATAAGCTCTCTAGATGATGATGGACAAACATATTTAAAAGTTTATCCTGATGGTAGTGCGGAATCTCAAATACTCGATGATGATGGCGTTTTAGAGGAATACTATCTGGAAATTGAAGAATTAACAGAAGAAGAGGTTTACGTCGAAGTTATCGATGAAGAAGGTGAAATTGTCGAGGTTTATGATGAACCAGAAGACCTTGTTGCCGATGATTATGAAGGACAGTCAGCATCATTAGTTATTGGTGCAGGTGTTGTTATTAGTATCGGAGCTTTACTTAAAATTATATTAGCAATAACAGGTACAATTATAGTTGCCGGTCTGACTTATACCCTTTTAGTTAATGTGATAGAAAAAATAGAAAGCGATGCAAAAAAACAAAATTATTATTATAAAGCCTCGGTTGACGGTAAAAATCATGCAGTTTATATAGCTTATAATAGTGGCACAATAACGCTTAATCAGGCGATTAGTAGATTAAAATCAGGGCAAGATGTATATACATTCTTCAAGTCGCAAGCAAAAGTAGCAGTAGCTGGAACCGGAAAGAATTACATAGGTCCCGAAAGATCCAAAACAAAAGGTACAATCCAATTTTATCATTATCACCCTAGTGAAACGAATAGAGCACATGCTCTATACGGATATGGATATTATATTTCATAAGTGACTGATATTGAGGCGTTTTAATGTATGAAAAAGAAACTTCTAATATCCTTGTTGGTAGCATTCCTTTTGGCGTTGATAGTTTTTGTTTATTTAACGAACGAGTATGTGTTTGTTCTTGGTTATGATTATAGTGGCAAGATAGGTATTATTGATGCTAATATCAATTATACCTATGATAATTTGGTAATCTATGAAAGCGAATATGAAGATAGCGAGTACACAGAAACGCATGGGGATGAATTATTAAGCTTTTTAAATAGCATAGGTTATAGCGGTACTATATATTATTACGAAGCGGTAAACGAAAACGGAAATGTACAGACCGAGAACATCATTGCAGGGTTAAACTGGATGAAAGAAAATGGTGTTCAACGAGTTAATATAAGCTTAAGCTCTAAATATAAAAATGATGAATTAGAAAACTGGATAGAAGAAAACAGCGATATAACGGTATATTGTTGTTATAACAATAAACTTAATAGCTTTGCTGATTATCCTTCAATGTATAGTGGTGTTGTTGCTTCTGGAAGTGATAAGAACATAGAATACAAGGATATTGATGTACATTACAATAGTAATAAGGTTGTTGTTTTAAGCGAGAGCGGTTTAGAGCTATTTGAAGGAAATTCATTCCTGTCTTTATATACCATGCTAAAGGAAGAAAACAGTAAATGAAACCGGTAATACTGCATGATTTCTGCGTTGTTGACCTAGCGATAGTCCCCAATTTTGTAGCCGATGATTTATATGCTTATCAAAAAAAGTTTGATGAATGGTTATTTGACCGAAGTAATGATCATGGATATTGGGTAATAGATCCTCATGATGGGGATTGGGGACTTTGTTATGATGATGAAGCATTTATAAAATGGCTGAATGAATATATCATAGAAGACGAAAATGAAAAGGCCGCAATATTAAAAAATGATATAGGACTATATTATGAAAAATTGGAATTGCCGAAGGTATACTTTTAGCTATACGAATGTTGTTTTAAGCGAGAGCGGTTTAGAGCTATTTGAAGGAAATTCATTCCTGTCTTTATATACCATGCTAAAGGAAGAAAACAGTAAATGAAACCGATATTACTGTATAATTTTTGCATTGTCGATCTAGCGATAGTCCCCAATTTTGTAGCTGATGATTTAGTAAAATACCAAATGCAATTTCGCAAATTGATGCGTAGAAACGACTATAAATATGGACACTGGTTTAAGTTGCCTGATGGGAGAAAAAAGTTCGCATGGGGTAACGACACGTTTATAAAATGGTTGAATGAAGAAATAATAGAAGACGAAAACGAAAAAGCCGCAATAATAAAAGAAGATGTAGCACCATATGATGAAAAATTGGAATTGCCGAAGGTATACTTTTAGCTATATGAATGAGGCTTTATGGAAGTGCACTTGAAACCCTTTGAAGGATATTTGCTCTTGTGCTTGCGTCTATGCCAAAGGAGGATAACACGAAATGAAACTGATAGTATCGTATTGTTACTACAAACCTGATTTAATAATAGTTCCGAATTATGTAGCTGATAATCTAGAAAAATACAAAAAGGAATTTGATGAATTGATACAGAAAAAGAACTATAAACATGGATACTGGCATAAATTACCTGATGGAAGTAAAAAATTTTGTTGGGATAATGATACATTTATAAAGTGGTTGAATGAAGAAATAATAGAAGATAGAAATGAAAAAGCGGAAATAGTAGAAAGAAATATATCGCCACATGATAAAAGATTGGAGTTACCGAAAATACATATCTAACTTTGAAGTTATTTTGATTACTGCATGGAATGTATGGCACTAATAGAGAAAGAATCTCATTAGTCGATTATGCTATCATTGAGGCATGACATATAGAGCTACTGATGATACTTCTTACACTTTAGGTATGTCCATAAGTATGGAACTTATCAAAGACCATCCCGAGGTTGTAACCAGTGTCATCTATTCTAGGAAGATATGCAAGGATGAGGCTTTTATAAGGCTTGCAGGGTATTGTGTTAAAAATGGCATTCCCTTTGAAGAGGACGATAAGACTATAAGTCGCTTGTCGGCTAAAGAGAACTGCTATGTCATAGCTTTCTTTAAAAAGTTTAAGAGATTTATTGCGAAGGATAAAAGACATCTCGTCTTATTTGAGATAGATGATGAGGGGAAACTCGGAACTCTCATCCGTACCGCTATTTCCTTTGACCAAAGAGATATCATCCTTATCGGCGATATCGATTTTTTTAAGCCTTCTGTCATCCGCTCTTCGATGGGAGCGATTTTTCATGCCGCTATTGCGACTTACTGTGATTTAGAAACGTATAAGGAAGACTATCCCGAACATACTATCTATAAATATGAGACGGGCGCTGATGACTTTCGTGACATAAGTTTTAGAGAACCTTTTAGCCTTTTATTTGGGGCAGGGAAGGCCGATA
>CAZXIB010000120.1:0-3458 GCA_964639815.1 uncultured Thomasclavelia sp.
TGGTTCAATTGCTTCTTATCCAGTTTTCAAAGATCGATACACGCTAAAGCGTGCTTGACAATGATATCCAACGATATCACGCTTGTCAAGGGCTGATTAGATATTTTTAAATCTGATCAGACGATGTGCAAACCCTCAAGAAGGGGTAGCTTCATTATTTTATAAAATCTGCCAGCCAAAAACAAGACTCTTTTCGCAAAAAAATGCATGAAATTGCCTTATGCCACTACCTAGTCCCCATACAATAAAACATACTTATCAAGTTCATACTTGGCATCAGGTATACGCATAGTACCAACTAAGGCAAAACCATAACTCTTGTATAAGGTAACGGCCTTGGTATTAAAGCCATCAACCGTAATCCCCATACCATCATAAGAAGTCTTAGTTTCTTCCATTGCTGCTTCTATGAGTCCACGACCCAATCCCCTATTTCTGTGATTGGGACTAGTCATAATGCGAGAGAAACTAATTAGATTATAATTTCCGCAAAAGCCAGGACCATAATCAATATCAGTAGGTATCAATGCTAAGTAGCCAACAACTTCATCATCTAATAAGACAACTCTACCAAAACCCCTACTAAAGTCATCTTCTAGTAGGGCGTCACTGGGATAGTCACCTTGCCAAATGTCTAAACCTAGGCGAGCATTGTCAGCCTTTACGGCATCCCGCAAAGACTTGATGCCTGCTAAATCTTCTCTTTTAGCTTTTCTATATATAGTGTCGTGCATGTCTAATATTATAAATATGATATGATGGGGCGCAAGGAGGAAATGTATGATAAGTCAATACTTAAAAGATCGTAAGGCTAAGGCTATTGCGATTGTTGACGAACTAGCTAAAGACTATGACTACGTCTCTATTTTTGCTAGATACGCCACTGGTAAGCGCTATTTAGTCACAAGTCAAGTAGCTACGATAAGTGAGTCAGACAGAACGACCGATACAGAAGCCGGCTTTGTCATAAAAGTCTACAACAAAGACCACTACAGTGAGTATTCCTTAGATGACATCAACGACTTCGATATTGACGTATTCAAAAAGAGGATAGAGCTAAAAGAGCTTAACCAAGAACGCGTCAAAGTTGGTCTATTATCTGATGAACCACTAGTCAAAAGCTATGAAAGATTAGATGAAGAGCCCCTAACAGATGAAGATATCATGACAAAGATTACCGCTATCAAAGACTATCTCATGAGCTATGATGAGAAGATTGCCTTTTCAGCCGCTGTCTTTATGAAGCGAGAAATCTCTTCGATGTTTATATCTAAGAATAGGCAGCTTGAACAATCCTATGGCTGGAATAACTGTATGGCCCAAGTCGTCGCCCAAGATGGCGGAAACATCAAGATGAACTATACCAGTACTTATAGTAAAGATACAGCCAAGGCTTTAGCTGACCTTGATGACAAAAAAGAAGACTTCGCCAAGATATCGCTTTCGCTTCTTGAGGCAACACCAATTGAGCCCGGTGTATACGATGTCATAACTGCGCCATCTATTAGCGGACTTATCGCCCACGAGGCCTTTGGTCATGGTGTTGAGATGGATATGTTTGTCAAAAATAGGGCTAAAGCCCGTGACTACGTTGGTAAACGCGTAGCCAGTCCCCTTGTCAACATGCACGATGGAGCAGCTGCCACCTTAAGTAGTGCATCCTACTTTTTTGATGATGATGGCGTTATCGCTCAAGATATCTGCATCATTGAAGATGGTGTATTAAAACATGGCATGTCAGATGTCTTATCAGCGCACATCTTAGGCACTGAACCAACAGGTAATTCAAGGAGAGAGTCGACTAGGCGCAAGGCCTATACTCGTATGACTAATACTTTCTTTTCAGCGGGTAAAGACAAGCTTGAAGATATGTTTAAGTCTATAAAACATGGCTACTATCTCTGTGACACTAATAATGGTATGGAAGACCCCAAGAACTGGAATATCCAATGTACAGCCCAATACGGTCTAGAGATTGTCGATGGCAAGTTTACAGGTAAGGTCGTATCCCCTGTTGTCATGAGTGGCAATGTCTTAGATGTCTTAAATTCTATATCCATGGTCTCTGATGAGGTTGAAGTCATTGGCTCTGGTATGTGCGGTAAGGGTCACAAGGAATGGGTCTATGTCTCAGATGGCGGACCTTATTTGAAAGCGAGGGTTAAGTTAGGATGAAGAAGTATTTACTAGAAGCTCTAAAAGCCAATAAGGACTTAACGGACTATGAAGTGATAGAGACCAATACTCAGTCAGCGCAGTTATTCTATGTACTAAATAAGCTAGAGACTAATCGCTACACCGATAATATCGATACCACCGTAACCATCCATGTCAAACACGACGATAAACATGGCTCAGCTAACTTCGTCATCACAGCCGCCGATGATGAGATATCAATCGACCAGAAGATAAAAGAGACTATAGTAGCCGCCTCCTCTATCGACAATAAGCCCTATGACTTAGTCGAACCTAGTGATAAAAAACTCGCCCACATCGAAAGTATTGATGCGAGCGACTTAAGTTCAGTGGCCACTAAGTGTATGGATGCTGTCGTCAAAGCAGACCATTTTGATGGTGTTTGGATTAATTCGACGGAAATATTTGTAAATCACAAAGTAACGCGATTCATAAACTCTAAAGGCGTCGACCTCAGTTATGAAAAGACAATCTTAACCATTGAACTCATTCCAACGTCAATAAATGGTGATGGTGAAGAGTTTGAGCTATACCTCTTTAGCGATAGTCTTGAAGCCGACTACGCTTCCATAACCACTAAAGTTGAAGAGATGCTAAGGCAAGCCATATGGCGCAGTCAAGCCATCCCCTACTCTAAGGAAATGAAATACGACTACGTCAGTATCCGTGGCGATATGCTTGAGCGAGTCCTAGATAACTTCAAAAACGATATCTCTTATGCCAATGTCATAAATCGCAGTAACCACTTTAATGTCGATGATGAGATAGTGCCCTATGGTCTAACATTCACTGCCAAACCGTATGTGAAAGGCGCTTCAGCATCTGCACCCATTGATAGTAATGGCATAATCTTAGAAGATACAGTCATCATAAAAGATGGTAGGGTTAAGATGCTTCATGGCGATAACCGCTTTGGTCAATACTTAGAAGTAGATAAGCCTACTGGACTGTTCCCGGCGTATGAAGTGACAGTTGATTCTAGTCGTTATATGAAGAACGATGATAGACCTCATATCGAGCTGCTTTTCTTCTCTTCCCCACAACTTGAACCCTCTAGTGGCTACTTTGGTGGTGAAGTAAGACTAGCTCTTTATCATGATGGTAATGGCAATATAACGCCCATTACATCACTGTCTTTTAGTGGTGATGTCTATGAAGCGATAAAGACAGCTAAATTTAGTGAAGAGACCATTATAACTTCAAACAGCAAGACCCCAAAAATCATGTACCTAGACAACATTAAGATTCACTAGCAGTTTCTT
>CAZXIB010000121.1:0-3450 GCA_964639815.1 uncultured Thomasclavelia sp.
CATAATAGCAATTTTCTCTGCTCTTGACAATATGATGTGCATTATTATCTAAATTGTCTTCTCAATTCACAAAGTAACTGCCCGCCTTAAAATGTTCTAGGCTTCTTTCGAAGCCTAGAGTCTCAACGACACAACCGTCAAGGGCAATCCCCCTTTCAATTATGTACCTTAACTTTAGCATAAAACACAATATAAATCTACCCTTTTTTCGACACTTCTTAAATATTTTTGACATCTAGTGACGACAGACTTATTCCACAAACGAAAAAGCCCTTTAAGGGCCTTGTTCTGTAATTGGTGCACCCGATGAGACTTGAACTCACAAGCAATAATTGCCACGGCTTCTGAGACCGCTACGTTTACCAATTTCGTCACGGATGCGGTACTGAGCCATTATAGCACAATCAGGAAAGCAATAAAGTATCGTTGTTCATCTTGAGACCAGAAGCCTCTTCAAACTTGACTAAGAGATCTGCAATTGTCAGAAGCTTTTTCTCTTCGGCACCGATGTCTAAAATGACCTCACCTTCATTCATCATGATAAGACGATTGCCATAAGTAAGCGCATCTTGCATATTGTGGGTGACCATAAAGGTTGTAATGTTGTCGCGAGCGACAATCTTGTCGATTAAGGCAAGAACCGTACTAGCAGTCTTTGGGTCAAGGGCAGCTGTCGGCTCATCTAAAAGAAGAAGCTTTGGCGTTACTAAAGTAGCCATAATAATAGTAAAGGCTTGTCTTTTGCCACCTGATAAGACTTCGACCTTATCACTAAGGCGTTCATGAAGATCTAAATCTAATGAACTTAGAAGTTCGAAGTATTCCTGTCGTTCTTTTTTTGTTATGCCTCGACGCAAAGTATGCCGTTTACCACGGCGCCGTGCTAAACTCAAGTTTTCATCAAGGCGCAAATCAGGGCAAGTTCCTAGTAAGGGGTCTTGAAAGACACGACTGATGAAAGAAGCTCTTTCGTATTCTTTGAGATGGCTAATCTCTTTACCATCAAGCTCAATATTACCATCATCAGCAAATAATGCTCCACTAATCAAGTTTAATAAGGTCGACTTACCTGCACCATTACCACCGATAACAGTGATGAAATCACCATCATTGATGGTTAGTGATAGGTTTTTGATGACTTTCTTTTCATTGACTGTACCTATGTCAAAGGTCTTGGATATATTTTTGATATCAAGCATCTTTCTTCACCTTCCGTTTAATGATATCGCGATCAGCAATAAATATCGCTACCGCTACAGCTATAGCCGTGAAAAGGCGCAGGTCATTAGCTGATATGAAATCAGTATTGATAACTAACGCTACTAAAAGACGATATATAATCGATCCCATGACAATACCACAAAGCGATAGTAATAACGAACGCCTTTTAAAGATGACTTCACCAATGATTACGCTGGCAAGTCCAATAACTATAGCACCTATGCCCTGACTTACATCGGCATAGCCATTATATTGACTGACCAGACACCCACTCAATGCGGTAAGAGCATTGGCAACCATGAGACCAGCAATCATCGCAATATTGGAGTTTACACCATTAGCCCTTATCATCTTGTCATTACTACCAGTAGCGACAATTGTATAACCGAACTCTGTATTAAAGAACCAAACCAAAATGGTAATAACGATAACAATAGCTAGTATACCAACAAAGATAGCAGCTTCTCTATCACGTGCTAAACCAAGTAAGTTTTTAATATTCGTCAAGACAGTATCGTATTGTATCAGGGATATATTGGCCTTAGACATAATTCTAAGATTGACCGAATATAAACCAGTCATCGAGAGAATCGAGCTTAGTAGAATCGGTATGCCTAGCTTAGTATGTAATACCCCAGTTACAAAGCCAGCCAAGGCTCCAGCTACCGTCGCTAGTAAAACAGCAACGATAGGTGGAATGCCATTGACAATGGCGGTTGCGCAGACAGCTGCTCCCAAGGTAAATGAGCCCTCTGCAGTTAAATCTGATATATCCAAGATGCGATATGTCACATGGATGCCCATAGCTAATATTGACCATAAAAGGCCTTGCGATATCGCTGAAGTTAGGATGCTAGACATACTATTCAGTAATTGCTACGTCGGTTCCTCTTTCAAGGATGGAATCAGGTATAGTGACACCTAACTTCTCGGCTGTCAGTGAATTGTAGTAAACGGTGTATTCTTCTTGGTACTCGACTGAGAAATCTTGGATAGTAGCTGTACCATCAAGGATGGCAACAGCCATCTGACCTGTCTGGTAGCCAATCTGGTAGTAATCAACGCCTAATGATAATAAACCACCATTAGCGCAGGTATTGGACTCACCAGTTAAAACAGGAATGCCATTTTCTGTGGCGAATATTTCAACACTGGCCATAGCACTGGCGATGTTGTTGTCGGTTGGTACATATAAGGCATCTATTTCTCCAATAAAAGCTTGTAGTGTATCATCAATCATTGTTTTATCGGAAACTGTACGGACGGTAACAGAGATACCACGAGATTCGCATGCCTCTCTCATCTGCTCTGCTTGAATTTCTGAGTTTGGCTCACTAGATGTATAAATAATGCCCAGACTTGTAATCGTTGGATCGTATTCTAGTAGTAAATCAAGCTGAGCATCCATATCACAACCATCGGAAACTCCGGCAATAAGTTCGCCGCCATCTAAAGATGATACAAGCCCAACTTCTAAAAAGTCTGTTACGGCTGTCGCTAGTATTGGTGTGTCGACATTGATGGCTTGGAAGGCCTGAGCTGGTGTCGTAGCAATAGCTAGTACAAGGTCAGGACTCGATGCCAGAATGGACTCAGCCATAGTTGCTAGATTAGAAGCATCTGACTCAGGGTTTTGATAGTTGATTGTCAGGTTTTCGCCTTCAACATAACCACCATCAGCTAAGGCATCGATAAAGCCTTGGCGTGATAGGTCAAGCGCATCATGGGTCATGAGTTGCAGGATACCGATGTTTTTAGTTTCGGTATCAGCCGTATCATTCTCGCTTGCGCAAGCACACACTAGTAATAAGACTAATAGTACGGCAATAATCTTTTTCATAATAGTTCTCCCTCTTCTTTCTCTAAGAAATAAAAAGACCGCCCCATAAGGGCGAATCTTATCGCGTTACCACCTTATTTCGCCAGTCTATCACTAGGCTGACCTCAGAAGCTACCATCATAGCTCAACACTTTAACGGGTGTTAACCGTGACAGCCTACTATCATTCAGTGTCCCTCTCCCCGATGTATTCACGATATCTTCCTAACTGTTTCCACCAACCACAGTCTCGCTGTAAGTGAAGGTGTACCGCTACTATTTCGGTTCCTTGCGTTTATTTCTTATGGCAAATTTATACAATAGTGTCATAATCTTTGTCAACGCTCTTTTACAAGTTTTTGCATATATTTATGAAATCTTTTTCAGATGCAAGATAACGTTATCATTGAG
>CAZXIB010000122.1:0-3435 GCA_964639815.1 uncultured Thomasclavelia sp.
GTTTTTAACATCTCAAAAATACAAAAACAGGACCACATAATGTACACATAGTCCTGCAATATTTGGGTTGTTTCTTACTTAGAAATCTAGTTCTTTTCGAAGCTTACGATAGACATCCTCTGGCTCTATGTCATCGGGTAAGGTGTCAAGAATGGAGTCTTCCTCTATAGCCACGAAGTTGTTTTCGATAACAAACTTTTCAAGAATTGATAAAGCCTCCTCACTCATCTTTTCAGCATACACTTCCTTTACACCTAATAGCTTACACATGTAGGCTGATGCCTTGGATAAATGTCTTGTAGCAACACTAAAGTCCTTTAAATCCCAAGCCATATCGACCATCTCTATCCAAGGAGAAATACCTTTATCAAAAATCTTAATGACATCATCATCTTTGACTAAAACAATCTGTAAATCTCCTTGTAGGTGAGATTGAGCCTTTATTAGGTTTTTACTAAGCATGGCTTTTATCATAAAGATTTGCCGCTTTTGCTAAGAGGTCTCTAATCTTTAGGTGTTGAGGACAGACATCCTCACACTTACCACATTTGATACAATCAATAGCCTTACCGCCATCATTAGTTACAAAGCCATAGTGTCTACTTTGTTCCGTTTCTTGGAACATTACCCTATCATTCATAATCCTGAATATTCCAGGAATATCAATCTTTTTAGGACAGCCTTTAACACAATAGCGACAAGATGTACATTCAATGAGTTCTAGTTTAGACAAGACATCCATAACCCTATCAATGGCATCGTATTCTTTCTTATCTAAAGGTTTAAAGTCCTTCATGAAACTTATATTGTCACGCATTTGATTAAGCTCACTCATGCCAGATAAAACCATGAAGACTCCGTCCATCGATGCCGCATAGCGAATAGCGAAAGATGCAGGTGTTACGTTGGGGTCGACCTTAGATAACTCTTCCTTAGCACTTGGCAAGATATTGGCAAGTTTGCCACCTTTAACCGGCTCCATGACTATAACGGGTTTACCGTGTTTCTTACATACTTCAAGGCAAGCTCTGCTTTGAACATTGACAGCTTCCATATCGAAGTAATTAAGCTGTAGTTGAACAAATTCAACCTCAGGATGTTCCGTCAATATCTTGTCTAAAAACTCTGGTGTATCGTGAAAGGAGAAGCCAACATGTCTTATCTTCCCTTCTGTTTTGAGAACTTGTGCTTGTTCATAAGCTTTGCACTCCACAAAATGCTCATAGTTATTTGAAGATTGGGAATGCATGAGGTAGAAGTCAAAATAATCAACACCACATAACTCTAATTGTTTCTCGAATAGTGGCCTTATATCTTCTGCTTTCTTAAAGTAACCACCAGATAGCTTATTAGCTAAGAGGTACTTATCACGCTCATAACGACTAGTAACACATCTTTTAACAGCATCTTCACTACGCTCTTCAAGATAAGGGTGGGCCGTGTCAAAGTAAACAAAGCCATTAGCGATGAACTCATCGACCATTTGCGTGAATTGTTCGTAGTCAATTTCTCCTTCGACCATAGGTAGACGCATGACACCGAAGCCAAAATTCTTTTTTACTTCTGGAAAAACATTATTCATCCTTTGCCTCCTTACTAATATTTCAATCAACAGGTTGTTGATAGTAGTTACCGACGACTTGCTTAGTCATAGTGATGTTTATAAAGGCTTTAGGGTCAACATCTTGAACAGCCTTTATAACTTGACGTTGTTGGTAGAGATTTATAACCATGTAAAGCATGGTATATTCTTTGCCCGAAAAAGCACCTTCGGTCTTTATCTCCGTAATGCCGTGTCTAGTACCCTTGAGGATGTTACAAGTTACCTCTTTAGGACGTGTGGTGACTATATTCAAAGTAACCATTTGATAGCGTTCATGGAGACGTGAGATGACCTGCATCGCTACAAATTGGTAGATAATCGAGTATAAAGCAATCTCCCAACCAAAGATAATTCCAGCAATCACTAAAAGTACTGCATTGCCAGTCATGATGTAATTCCAAGCCGGCTTATTAAAACGACTTGAGATGAAGATACTGATGAAGTCAGCGCCACCACTAGAGGCATTATTTCTAAGGGCAATGCCACTAGCAATGCCATTGAGAAGACCACCAAAGATACTTAGCAATAACGGGTCATCAATAGAAAAGAGCGGTGGCATAAAAGAAGTAAAGAATGACGACAATACATACTGCATTATCGAAAAAATAGTGAAATACTTTCCTATGTATCTAAAGGCGATAATAGTAGGAACAATATTAAGAACTAGATATAGAACACTAAACGAGATATCGATGTTTAAATAGGTTCGACATAAGTCAGAAATAATACGCGATAGACCGCCAAATCCCGATGGGTATGTTCCAACGACCTCAGCAAAGGATGTAATAGCTATGGAATAAATAAAGGCACTAAGGACAATAGCGCATGTCATCTTGATAATCTTATTTAGCTTCATCAGTATCCTTGTCCTTTAATTACTCACCCAATTTTTTTCTTATAAAAGAGGAATTCTATCATCACGACCCTGTCCTAAGTAAATAGCTTTAGAGGCTTTGAGATAGGATGTAAGAGTAGTTGGTGATACGATATAGACGTTTTTACTATAAGAGTGTTCAACAACCTCTGGTAAAAAAGCGTGTATCTCAGCGTAGACTGCTTCAGCCGGTATAAACATATAAGCCACTGCTGCCGTCTCGCCTGGTATGATGTATTTCTTAGCGATGTCATCGATGTGTTTTAAGACATCAGCTTTAAAAGCCTTGCGGAATGTCGTTTGGCCGATGGATGTATTGGCATAGATATTTTGGAAGTTCTCTAAAGGAATATGTGAATCAACGACAATCTTGCCTAATGGCTCTGGTGCGTACATCACAGCATCTGCAACCATTCCATTAGACAAGCTTATCTGTTTAGCCCAACGCTTAGGATCTATTCCAAACACATTTTCAAAAATGGTATATAGTTCTACTTCGCCATCTATACCACGAGTTTTCTTGCCGCGCAAAAGAGCCTCTAATGTCAGTAAGCCATTAGATATCTTCTGTAAGTCGACTTTCATTTTTTCTAAACCTTCAAAACGTCTGTTTAAGTCAGTGACCATCTTCTCTGTAGTTTGCATATTCTTATACAGTTCCGAATTGATGACATTTAAAAGACGTTCGGTGACATCTCGGTTATTTTTGTCTAGAAGCTCATTAAAACGAGCGAGGTCTTCGTTTATCTTTCTTGATAAGCCTTCAATCTCTTTGCGTAAAGCATCCGACACTTCGGCATTATCGTTTCTCTGAACGAGATATTTTAACTCGGCATTTTGTCTTATGAGGTTAATGACAATAATGGCCATAAAGATAGCCACAATCATAACAAGAGATAAACCTACTATTTGAACAGTCGACATGTATTTATTATACAACTTTATTCTTCTAGCAACA